>NZ_JAUBQU010000030.1:0-38410 GCF_036701435.1 Microcoleus sp. Pol12A5 | reverse complement strand
AAAATCCACAACGGATCGCACCCTAAGAAACTATAACGCCCAAGTTTTTCTCCACCTTCCACCGACTCCAGCAGAAAACTGTAAGGTTGACCCGCACAAACCCGATACCACGCAGACACCGGCGTATCCAAATCAGCAACCCATTCTTGATACACGGGTACAAAATTGCCTTGTTTCGCCAGTTCCGAAAATTGTGAGAAATCGGGAAATATCATATATATCAGAAGGAAGAAGGAAAAAGAAAGAAAGAATAAGGAAAATGCAATCCCGGCAATAATTTCAGCGATTAAAAGCGTCCTAACCGTCTTAGGTTCAATAAACAAAAGACGGAAAGCAACATCCCTCCGGCGGCCGATACTCGCCAACTGCCATCACCGCCATCGGCTTGAGGGCGCGCAGCCCCTCTTTCAAGCACCAGCGAAACAAACTTGCGTACCTCAGCGGCAAGTGAAAAGCCAGCAATTCGCCGGGACTATACGCAGCAGCACCCAAGAGCAAAGCCTGCATATCTGCCTCGGTTTGGGCGATGCTGTGGCCCAAAGCAGACACCGCACAAGTATAAGCCACAATCCGACCTTGCTGGCAAGCAACGAAGGGAGAAAAGTAATTCAGGGCGTCTTCAATCTCCGAAGTTCGATCGCACCCGCACAGTTTTTCGCACAAAGCCGCACATTCCTCAACATCCTCACTAGCCATCGGTCGCACCTCAAACCCATGCTGCGGCTGGCTGCGAAACTTCCCTTCCATTAACACGAAAGGTTCCTTCACCTCAAAACCCAAAGAAGCGTACAGCGACAGGGACGCCATATTAAAAGATTCCTGAACCAAACGGATGCCTACAGCGTCCTGTCCGCGTTCCAGTAAGGCTTTCATGATTTCCCGTCCCGTGCCGCGGCCTTGAAAAGTGCGATCGACACTGACGGGCCCGATACCGCGAATCGGGCTGCGTTCGTCCATAAACCCGCAGCCGACAACCGCACCGGATCTCTCGGCTACTATGCCAAAAAATACCGGACTTTCGATCAGAAGACCAATAATTTCAGTTGAAAACTCCAGCGTCGGAAAATCTGTAGGGAATTGATGGCGATCGGCAATATCTTTAAAAGCTTCATAAGTAATGCCAGCGCAAACATCGATATCAGAAGGCTGCGCTCGCCTGATTACGACATTCATTTTTAATTTAACGATTAACTTTTAATAAGATTAGAAGTTTGCAGTAGTATTTTGGCGCTGCGGGCTTAGCCTGCTGCGCCAGAATACTACTGCAAAAACAAGTTTACAAGCTGAGCCTTACAGGGAATATTACCTATGTGTTGCTCAGCCATGCAGTCATGGTCTAAGGATCGAAAGTCTTCTTACCGCTGAACTTCAGCTTAGCCGGATTTGGATTGCTGCCAATATTGCGGTCAATCTTACCGTTGTAGGGACGACCTTCGTTCACCTTCTCAGGGAACACGCCATCCTTGGGATGCAGGTACTCAGTAGTACCGTCTGGAAACACGCGGTAAATTTTGTAGTTCGTGATTTTGAATTTAGCCCGCAGTTGCTGGCCGCCCAAAGCGATGCACTGCTCCTTCCGGGGCAGATGCAGCAAGTTTTCGCCTTGACGCATAATCGCAGCGCCACCCGTAGGCATTTCAAACACCTGCTCCTTGGGGCTAGTCCAAGTGATAGCGTACTTCTCTTCAACTAGCGCCTTGGTCAGCAAGCCGCCTGTGCTGCCGCCGAAGATTGGGGGTTGTCCAGTAAGTTGTTCGGCCATAGATATATCCAAAGGATTTTTACGGCATCGTATCATCGAGACTGCACGCTGTTCTCGAAATTGTAAGGAAAATTAACAGTTTTTTGGCGATCGATCTTTTCTGATAATTGATAATTAGTAATTAATAATTGATAATTGGTAATTTTCACCAAAGCTAGAAAACAGAATTAGGCAGCACGAATCCCGAAAAAATAATCAAAAAAAAAACAGCAATTATTCTGGTGCTTGTGAGGCACCCGAATAATCGCACATTCCCCCTATTTCCCCCCACACACGATCGAACAATTTACCGCGCCAACTCTAAGTCAAGAACCAATTAGGGTCATAGCCACGCGGAATTTGGCTCAAAGCAGTCCAAGTTTCTTGATTGACAATCCCGTCGGCCTCAATCCCAAAGCTTTTTTGAAATGCCCGAACAGCTTTGTCCGTCAAAGTAGCAAAGTCGCCGTCAATTTTACCGCCATAATGCTTGGAAATTTTGAGAACTTCCTGAACAGTAGCGACTGCATCCCCAGAACTGCCCAATCTGAGTACCGGCATATTAACTGGAGCACCAGTATAAAGCGCCTGCCAAGTCAGCGGCCCGACAATACCATCCGGCGACAAGAAAACCCGAAACTGAAACAGTTTCACAGAAAATTCAACTGCTTTGTTAAAAATTCCTTTAGCAGGATGCCGATAAACTTGCAACTTGGTTAGCAGTTGTTCTAGTTCCAATACCGCTTTACCTTCAGAACCTAATTGTAGTTGTGGCTTTTTGGCCATAGGTTGAGTAGATTTCATCTGGGTTGTAGGTGACATAATCGATTTTCCTAACCTCTAGGTTTGAGTATTCTTCTGGAAAAAAACTTTTTCCGGGCGAAACATTTGCATTCTCAAATTTTTACGAATCAACACTGGTGTCGGCAGTGCCTCAACAGATTCGAGCGACTTTTACCATCTCACGACTTGTGGACAGGAGACTTACACCATTTTAGATTTGAGATTCGGCATGACTGATTACTATCGGGGTTTGTAGCTTATCTACAGTTGGATTCTTTTTTTAAACTGATATTAATTTTCGGCAGCCTCCCTAGGTATTCTGTCGCCAAACCGACTTTAATACGGCAAGCGCATCCTGAATCTGCTTTGATTCTAAAGCTGAACACCGCGCGGTCACATCACCTTTAAGGCTGATCTCACAGGGTGAGGATTGAGGGTGAGGATTGAGGGTGTAGCAGCCGAGGCTGGTTTTGTGAAAACTTTTCTGTGCTATCGTGTCTCGGTCGATCGATTAACTCGATCGATACTTGCGCGATCTGACACTCAAAAACCCGTTTTTTTAACTTTGTGCCAGGACTTTAAGCAAGTATTTTCATTACCTGAAAAAACCGGAAATAATACACACGATTTTGATTCGCATTGCTGACAGCGGACTGGAAATGCCGGAATCATATCAATTCCGGTAGCATCGGAACTGTATAATCCAGTCAACGGGCAACAATCACGGATATGGCAACCGAAATAGATAGAATTCATCTGCGTTAATCTGTGTCGATCTGCCCTCATCTGCGGTTCAGAAAAAGAGAATGTATTAACTGCAGATGACAACGGATTGACGCAGATTCACGCAAAAGTCGAGAAGAGAGATAGAAATAATTCCGCTGCTAACAGATTTGATATCAGCCACAGCAAAATTGTTTCCGGCATTTTTTATAACTAAAGCAGAAGGCCAAGGTACGAGATTTGGACTGGCTATTGGCTATCAGATAGTAACTCAAAAACATTGGGGAACTTGGAAATGTTTGTCATCGCTAGAAGGTGGAATAGAGTTTGCGATCGGTATTCCAATGTAGGATAGATTGAGGGGTAGTTTGCAGTCATTAGTAATTAATCATTAGTGATTAGTCATGAGTTAACACTTGTCAATTGATTTTCAACAGTGGGAATAGTAAAGTGAAATTCACTTCCTCGGTCTTTTCCTGCGGAATCTACCCAAATTTTCCCCCCCCAGCCAGCAACAATCTGCTTGCAAATTGCCAATCCCAAACCGGTACCGCCGGCGCTGCGGCGCAAAGCTCCTTCTTCTTGATAAAATCGATCGAACACTACTTTTAAACTATTAGCCTCTATTCCCCTCCCCGTATCAGCTACGAGCACTTCCACCATCCGAGAACCGTTGCATTTGGCTCGCACTGTCACGCTTCCTTGAGGTGTGGTGAATTTGCAAGCGTTGTCTAACAGTTTGGAGAGCACCTCCACCAACCACTCTCCGTCAGCTTGTACTAAAGGCAAATCTGCGGACACCTCGGCGATAATTTCTGGTAACTCTTGATCGACCGTGCGCGATCGCACGCTGCTGAGGGCCAAATCAACGCATTCTTGCAGCGTCAGCGATTCTACATTCCATTGAACTCGCCCGCTTTCTAAGTGAGAAAGAGTTAAGAAATCCTGCACAAGTTTCCGCATTCTATCGGCATCACCGAGGGCAGTTTCTAACATGATTTGCCGCAATTCTGCGGGCATATCTGGTTCGGAGTTCAAACTTTCCAAACAAACTTGAATCGTAGAAAGCGGAGTGCGGAGTTCGTGTCCGGTGATGGCAATTAGATTGCTGCGAGTGCGGTCTAATGCTTCTAATTGTTGGTTGAGTTCTTCTAAATGAGCGTAGGTTTCGGCTTGAATTAAGGCCGCTCCGAGTTGGGTGGCGATCGCCTCTACTAATGCAATTTCGTCTTCTTCCCAAGGCAAAACCGATCGGCACTGGTGCATTTCCACCATTCCCAAAACCCGCCCCTGATAAAGCACTGGCACCATTAACCAAGAGACAATTTGCCAATTTTTTACAGTTTTTTCCAGGAATTGTGTATTGACAATCAGCGGGTGTTGTGATGTGTCTTGGATGTAAACTCGCTCTTGCCGCGCCACCGCGTCGCTCCATATTTGATTTTCCTGCAACAGCCAAGTCTGATCCAGCATGGAACTAGCGCCCGCACGCAAAAACTCGCGATCGATTTTGACCCCCACATCTGTGGCTTTGCACCGATAAATCAAACATCGGCTTGCCGACAGGGCAGTGCCGAGTTCTTGCACTGCGACTTCGACGATTTCTTGTGGGTTGAGAGACTGCCGCATTGCCGTGGTAATTAAGTTTACCAGGCGTTCTTTGCGTTCCTGAGCGGCGATGGCGCTGTATGCTTTGAGCAATTTGTGCTGGCCTGCTTGCAAGTAGGTGACTAAGCGTTCGGCAAAAGCGTCGCTCAATTGCGGATTGGGAATTTTTGAGTCTTTTGGCGCACTTTTGTCTGGTTTTGCGGCTTTGTTCGCGGCGGATTTCCGCGTTTTTTTCGGTGTTTTGATCAGATTGTAGGTAGTTCGCGCCCGATCGATCTTTTCGGCCAATTCCGGGCGATATTTGACAATTCTATCGAGCAACAATGCGGCAGCTTTGGAGCTTACCTCGCGATCGAACGTCCAAATTCCTTCAAATCTGCGAGCTTGATCCATCAACTGCGGCCCGCGATCGTCTTGATTGTCGATCGGCACAATTTTTTCTTGACAAATCAGGCAAGTTGAGTAGTTTTGCCCCAGTACCACTAAGTGCCACTCTTTACTTAATCCGTCTTCCGGTGCAAACGCAACAGTTTCGTGACACTCTGAAGCATTTTTAAAGTCTGTTTCCGGTGCTGCCAGCACGTATACCTGAGAGGAACGTGAGGCAATTCGTCGGTAGCGGTGAGCTTCCTGGCGGTAGAAGCGCTCTCGCTGAAAGCTTGCAATGACTAGCGGTTCGTCGTCTGAACCCGCCAAAACCAAATCTTCCATCGCGTGAGACAAAGCTGTCATGGAAGATTTGAAATAAATTTGTGCCCGCAGTTGGGGCAAAGCTTGCAGAAGTTCTGCCAGTAGCGAAATAGGGACGATCATCTAGCCTTAAACGTGCATTTTTGCCGATGACAACACAGGATCGATAGGAGGTTTAGAGCGATCCCTTTTCAGTATCTGATACATTTATGCGGCATAACACGACTGTTTAAGTCATATCATGCTAGCAATAGCACTTAGACGAATCTAAGCAGAGGTATCCCTCCAAGACCTTGAGTTCATCCCAAAGTCACCTGTTTTTACCTCTAGGTTTTGACGCTAACTCATCTATTCAGGCTTGGATTCGGGTGTTAGCACTCTCACCATTCAGACTTGTTAGGCACCGCTTGCTGATCTCTTGCATTATACTATTCTTGAGGTATTTGATATCAGTGCCATCAGTATAGGTTTTTGGCGAACCGGTTTTTGGCGATCGCTCTGGCTAATCGGCAATTAAACTTTTTTCAAAAATCACAAATAATAGGCCATTAGTTAAAAACTAACGGCCTATTATTTTGAGGACTTATATCCAATCTGGTTAGATGCGGAATGATACCGAGAGTGCGAGCATCCTCGCGATATCGTAAGCTCGCACTGAACTCGGAAAATGATTGTTCCGATGCCAGCGGAAACGATTTTCAGCAAAAATCTATGAAGAAAAAGAGTTTCGGACACCTAGGGTGTAAGTCCTATATTTTTTGAGGCATAGCGCCTGAGTATAAATGCTGTGGCTGTGGTTGTATCAGGCTAGTTCGCCCCCTTCGTCGTTGCCGCCCGGAGATGATTTGTAGAGAGCATCTAATTGTTCGCGGGCGTCTTGCACAGTCAGCGAACGCATCACTAACAGCGGCTCATTGACAACGTTTCCGTGTTCGTCTAAAAGTTCTGGATGCGGTACAGATTGAGAGCGAGGATAGGATGCGTAGTGATTATTTGCCCTGAATTGTTGAGGGCGCTGAGACTCCATACCTACGGTGACTAGACTGCGGATTAAGTTACCGACTGCCAGAAAGGCTAGAACGGTAAAAGCTAAAATATAAAGCAGGTGCAACATTATTTTCTCCTCCGGGCTAAACAGCCACACAGCAATTTACAAATGTGTTTCAGCAAGTAATAACTTATTAACTGGAAATCGGTTTGAGGTTGTCAAGTGGGTGGCCACATTTCCCAAGGTTTGGGATTTGACTGCGGGTTGAACTTGAACAGGCCTTTTTATTTTCCAGGGGGAGCTGACTGCAATGAGCGAAAACGCGCCGATACTTGCCAGCATTCGGCGAGAAGTCTGTGCCACGGCATTAGTGCTGCGGTTTCAATCCCAACTTGACCTCCGGTTGCTTGAAATAGAGCTTGAGCTGCGCCTACTTCTTGCTGAGCCTGTTTGACTCGCGCCACCAAGTCAGATTGCTCTTCGCCGCTCAGAAAAGGAATTTCCTCAGTTTCTAAGAGGTTTGCCGATCGCTCGAACCAGTAATTGAAATCCTCTAACAGCGGTTCCAGTAAAGCTTTGAGCAATTCTGATTCGGGCAAGTTGGAATTAAGCATGGATCAAAATTGGGTTATTTATTTATTATAATCTTAGACGGTCTTTACAATCTGTAACATATTTTTAACAAAAATTCAATGATTTAACAACAATTAGCAGGTGGGTGTGAATAAATTTAATTTTGTCAGCAGCGATTTTTGAGTCGAAATCCCCAAATCCTGCCGAATTAGTTTGCGAGCTCACGGGTGGTTAGAAAACGGGTTTTTTCAGGCAAGACGGGTTAAAGCGCACCCAAATAGTAAAAAACCCGGTTTCTGAGAGTCGGAGTGCGGGACGTACTAAACGTCGCAACCCTGACGGACCGTTGCTGTAATTTCCCGGAGTGTCCCCCAGCCGGAAGTCGGTGCTTGCTGTCCCAATCTGAGTAAGATAGAAGCAACTGCAACTAAATTAATTGCTAATTCAGCCGATGTCTAGCTCAGAATCCATGTCCCCTCCAGAAGAGTCCGTTAAGATTGAGTTGCCCCGCACGAGTGAGTCGGAGGCACTAAAAAAAATTCGCCACACCACCTCCCACGTTATGGCGATGGCGGTGCAGAAGTTATTTCCCAAGGCGCAAGTAACGATCGGCCCTTGGATTGAAAACGGTTTCTATTATGACTTTGACACTCCCGAACCTTTTACGGAACAGGATTTAAAAGCCATTAAAAAAGAGATGATCAAAATCATCAACCGTAAATTGCCTGTAATTCGGGAAGAAGTCAGCCGCGAGGAAGCGGAACGCAGAATTAAGGAGATTAACGAACCTTACAAATTAGAAATTTTAGAAGGTTTGATCGAACCAATTACTCTTTACCATTTGGGCGAGGAATGGTGGGATTTGTGCGCCGGGCCTCACTTAGAAAATACCAGTGAGTTGAATCCAAAGGCGATCGAGCTAGAAAGCCTAGCAGGCGCGTACTGGCGCGGCGACGAAACCAAAGCTCAGTTACAGCGCATTTACGGCACAGCTTGGGAAACTCCCGAACAATTAGCAGCATACAAACACCGTAAAGAAGAAGCATTAAGGCGCGATCACCGCAAATTAGGCAAAGAATTAGGCTTATTTATCTTTGCCGATCCGGTGGGGCCGGGTTTGCCTTTGTGGACGCCGAAAGGCACTGTTTTGAGAAGTATTTTAGAAGATTACTTGAAACAAGAACAAATCAAGCGCGGCTATTTGCAAGTTGTGACTCCCCACATCGCCAGAGTAGATTTGTTCAAAATTTCTGGACACTGGCAAAAATACAAAGAAGATATGTTTCCGCTGATGGCGGAGGATGAAGAAGCGGCAGCAAACGAACAGGGTTTTGTCATGAAACCGATGAACTGCCCTTTTCACATTCAGATTTACAAAAGCGAATTGCGTTCCTATCGAGAATTGCCGATGCGCTTAGCGGAATTTGGCACAGTTTACCGCTACGAACAATCGGGAGAATTGGGCGGTTTAACGCGGGTGCGCGGCTTTACGGTGGATGATTCCCACTTATTTGTAACGCCGGAACAATTGGATGCAGAATTTTTAAATGTGGTGGATTTGATTCTGTCAGTATTCAAGAGTCTGCAACTAAAAAACTTTAAGGCGCGTTTGAGTTTCCGCGATCCGAACAATTTAGAGAAATACATCGGTTCCGATGAAGCTTGGGAAAAGGCTCAAGGTGCAATCCGCCGCGCGGTGGAAACTTTGGGAATGAATTATTTTGAGGGAATTGGGGAGGCCGCTTTTTACGGGCCAAAACTCGATTTCATTTTCCAAGATGTTTTGGATAGAGAATGGCAATTAGGAACAGTTCAGGTAGATTACAATTTGCCAGAACGTTTTGATTTGGAATACGTTGCTGAAGACGGCACTCGCAAGCGTCCGGTGATGATTCACCGCGCTCCTTTCGGTTCCTTGGAACGCTTGATCGGGATTTTGATCGAGCAGTATGCGGGGGATTTTCCGCTGTGGTTAGCACCTATTCAGGTGCGGTTGTTGCCTGTCAGCGCGGAGTTTTTACCGTTTGCGAAGGAAGTGGCAGCGAAGATGAAGGCGCTCAATATTCGCGCTGAAGCTGATGAGAATAGCGAGCGTTTGGGCAAGTTGATTCGCAATGCTGAGAAGGATAAAATTCCGGTGATGGGTGTTGTGGGTGCGAAGGAGGTTGAGGCGAATAGTTTGAATATTCGGACTCGGGCTTCTGGGGAGTTGGGGGCGATTTCGGTTGATGAAGTGATTGGGAGGTTGCAGGGGGCGATTAGTAGTTACGGCGATTTTTAGGGAATTTTAACCGCAGATGCACGCGGATTAACGCAGATGATAGTTTGATATTGTCTGCGTTTTTCTAATCTAGCGGCTAAAATAGTAGTGGTAAAGGGAAAGTACGCTCATGCCTAATCCTTTTCCTGGGATGAATCCTTATTTAGAACATCCTGATTTTTGGTCAGAAGTCCATCACTTGCTGATTGGTATGATTCAGGAGTCATTGGTTCCTCAACTGGTGCCAAAATACCGGATTGCAATTGAAAAGCGAATTTATGAAATTAAGGGGCAACAATCTCTGTTAGTCGGGATTCCTGATGTTTCTATTCAGCGCAATCCCACTCCCAGAAATTCAATTACCTCTAATGCCGCTGTCGCCGCACTAACTAGCGTACCTTTGAAAGTTACATTACCCATGTCAGAGGAGGTTAGAGAAGGGTATTTAGAGGTTATAGATATGACCGCTAAGGAAGTTGTGACAGTGATTGAGGTGCTTTCACCTGCAAATAAACGTCCGGGTAAAGGGCGCGAAATGTATGAAGAAAAGCGAGATAAGGTGTTCGGAAGTCGCACTCATTTCGTTGAAATTGACTTGTTGCGGGGTTGGGAACCTCTGCCTATTTTAGAAAATAATATTGCAGCTAGTTATCGGATTTTAGTGAGTCGGGCAAATCAAAGACCCTTGGCAGATTTATACTTGTTTAATCTCTCAGATGCCATTCCGTCTTTTCCTTTGCCTTTGCGATCGCCCGATGTCGAGCCGATCGTGGATTTGCAGGCGTTGCTGAATACAGTATACGATCGCGCGGGATATGATTTTACGATCGATTACAGTTGCGATACAGTTCCGCCGCTTTCAGAATCAGATGCTGCTTGGGCGGATGCTTTGTTGCGGGAAAGAGGGTTAAAGGGATAAGGAAAGTAGATTCTTCCCTGGTATGGGGCGGGTTTATGATAATTTTTGGTGGTTTTTGATGTCGGCGAACCGGCCCCTACAAAAATATAGGGTGGCGAGGCTCAAAAAACTAAAAACACCTACACAAAACGTTACATATTTGTTACCATCGGGGCGAGTCTGTTCTCGGCAGCCTCTCTGTTAACCTTCTAAACTAACCCTTATGAGTCAACCTCCCTCAGCAATTCCCGCCTCCGAAGAGTCCGCCGAAACCCAGACAGCGCCGACAAACACTGCACCTCCACCGAGTTATGTCAAGCTGGCGATGCGGAATATGGTTCGCAAGCGGGCGACTTCTCTGTTTCATTTTGCCTTGACAGCCGCCGGACTTTTAGGCGTGCTCGTCGGTTTGGCTTTTCTCGATCGCTATTTCAATTCTTAATCGGGGATGTCAACAATCAGCCTCTAATTTCTGTTGATGTTTTTGATATTTCTTAATCGGGAGTTAAGCTGATTGTTCTGCCTGCCTGTTGCAATCTCTAACAGATTACTGTATCTTTCCAGCAACAGCAAAATCCCCTGCCGTTCGATCGCGCAATTGGAATTTGTAAAGAAATTGAATATATGCCTTGACAGGAGAGCAAAAAAATGTTAATCGAGGTGAACGTCGAAGACTGTTACGGGATCGCCCAGCAGTCAGCCGACGCTTCCAACCTCCCTGAGAGTGCAGCCAGCGGGGAGATTTCAGCCGAAACCTGGGAAAATTGGTTCAGCGTTTGGCTGGAAAAACAGGCGGCGGATGTGCCAGCGGCCCCGGGCTACGAAGTCAGTCTGCGTTTAACCGCCGATACGGAGATGCAAGCCCTCAACCTCCAGTACCGCCAGCTCGATCGCTCGACCGATGTACTAGCTTTCGCAGCTTTAGAGGTAGACTGTCCTCAGCTAGCGGAAATGCAGTCATCGGAACCCCTATACTTGGGTGATATCGTCATCTCGATCGATACAGCTAACCGACAAGCCCAGCAGCAAGGACATCCCCTGAAGACCGAACTAGCTTGGCTAGCAGCCCACGGTTTTCTGCATCTTTTGGGCTGGGATCACCCGGATGAAGAAAGTCTGACTCAAATGCTCGATCGACAGGAAACATTGCTGCGGGCGATCGGTCTTACGATCCAAACAGCATAACTGAAGTTGATGGTTATTTAACAAATCATGTCAAGCCCAACATAACTTTCTGAAATTAAACCAGAACTTTAGTAAAAACTTAGAAAAGTTACTTAGACTTGATGAAGTTAATTTGAAAAGTTTAGCTTTCATTCATCTCTGTAAATTAAAGTTGGTTCTTTATGACACTAGATAGACCCTCAATTTCATCACAAGTCGCACAGTTTCTGCCCATGCCTCAAGACTCTTCTAGCCAGACAGTCCACGAGCCTAAAAAAGCCTTGAAATACAACCGAGAGCTGTCCTGGAAAATCGCATCTAGCTTAGCTACGAGTTTTAGATACGCTTGGGGGGGTCTGAGTTATGCTTTTGAAACTCAGCGCAATTTTCGGATTCACACAGTTATAGGCACTTTGGCGATCGGACTAGGGCTATTTTTGCAACTGAAACCTGTAGAAATATCTGTGATCGGCGTCACCATTGGCATAGTTTTAGCCATGGAACTGTTGAATACGGCGATCGAATCGGTGGTAGACTTGACAGTCGGGCAATCCTACCACGAACTAGCCAAAATTGCCAAAGACTGCGGTGCCGGAGCGGTTCTGGTATCGGCAATGGCTGCGCTCATCGTCGGTACTGCACTTCTGGTGCCTCCTTTGTGGGCAGTCGTTCAAATTGCGATCGCCCGTTAGTAACTTATTGGGCGATGGCAAATTTTAGGTTTTAGATGACCAATTTGAGATTTTTAGTTTTATTCGTCTATATTGCAGCTATTTTTATCTTCGGCATCTATCTAAAATCTTGAAACCCTTGCTTTCAGACAGCGAGTTAACCTAAAATCTAAAATCTAAAACCTAAAATCTAACTTAACCCGTGATTATAGTCATCGATAACTACGACAGTTTTACATACAATTTGGTACAGTATCTAGGAGAACTCGGTGCTGAGTTGCCCGTAGCAAGCGAAGTGCAAGTCTACCGCAACGACCAAATTTCTTTAGCAGAAATTCGCCAATTACAGCCTGCCGCCGTGGTGATTTCTCCAGGCCCGGGGCGGCCGGAAGATGCGGGAATTTCTCTGGAATTAATCAAAGAATTGGGTCCGACTTTACCAATTTTAGGCGTGTGCCTCGGACATCAAAGTATCGGTCAAGTATTCGGCGGAAAAATTGTTTCTGCACCCCTGTTGATGCACGGCAAAACTTCTCAGGTAGAACACACAGGAGTCGGAGTTTTTCAGGGGTTGGAATCGCCGATGATTGCAACTCGCTATCACAGTTTGGTAATTGAAAAGCAGAGTTGTCCAGAAGTTTTGGAAATTACCGCTTGGGTTGAAGACGGAACTATTATGGGTGTGCGACACCGGGAATATCCGCACATTGAAGGTGTACAATTTCACCCGGAAAGTATTTTGACGACCGCCGGAAAGCAATTATTGCGAAATTTCTTGGAAAGACTTTAGTTGAATTTCTATGAATTTGTAGGGCTCGCTCTTATAGCACCTTACGGTGAGAGTAGGGTACACATTTTCGCACCTGAACCGCCCCAAAAAGGATACAAGCCCCCCATTCCTGTCGTGGTGAACCCCAAATTTTAGATTCCTGTTCGAGATTCTAGATTCAATGCTGCAAGTAAACCTAAAATCTAAAATCTAAAATCTAAAATCGACTGACTGTGTTTTGTGGTATAACAACAAACGACCAACACCCGACAACCCCAACCACAAGATGAAACGGCGACAATTAATACGTTACGCACAGACGGGTTTGCTAGCAGCTTTAGCAACTGGTTTACCATCTGGATGGGAAAGCTATCAAGCTCAAACTGCTGATTCTTTGTCGGTTCAGTGGTTGGGCCACACTTGCTTCTTGTTCGCCGGAGGCGGTGCGAGGGTGCTGGTGAATCCTTTTCGCCCCCTAGGCTGTACCGCAGGCTATCGCTCTCCTAAAGTGCAAACAGATTTGATTCTGATTAGCAGCCGATTGCTCGATGAAGGAGCGATCGACGGATTTGCGGGCAATCCCGGCCTTTTGTACGAGCCAGGGGCTTACAGGTCTAACGGGCTGCGGATTCAAGGGATTCGGACGGAAAAAGACCGTGAGGGAGGAAGGCGATTTGGGGTCAACGTGGCTTGGCTGTGGCAGCAAGCGGGCGTTAAGATTTTACACTTGGGCGGAGTTGCTGGCCCGATCGGCATTGAAGAGCAAATCTTGATCGGGCGGCCCGATGTAGTGCTGATTCCCGTGGGCGGCGGGCCCAAAGCTTACACTCCGGCGGAAGCGAAGCAAACTTTGCAACTTCTCAAACCGAAGATGGTGATTCCGACACATTTCAAAACCCAAGCCGCCGATGCTGCTGCGTGCGATTTGGTGCCGCTAGATGAATTCTTGGCGCTGATGGATGGTACGCCGGTGCGCCGAGTGAATAATGACACGATTTCGATCAAATCTGCTGACTTACCCCAAACTGGTTCGGTGATTGAGGTTTTGAGTTACAGATTTAACGGTTGATGCCAGATTTATTAGCTTGCGTTATAGTAAGGAAGTTTTGGTCGATCGGGGATGCAAGAGAATTTTCTTGCTATCTTAGCCTCTGGCAACCTTGCCTTTTGTCGAGATTTGGCTAACATAACAATTCATGTTCACTGTTTTATCTCATAAGGAAATGCAAGCGAAATGAAAAATCAAAATTTACCTAGCTGGATGAAACAACTGACCGGTTTCGCAGGAGTAATCGGCGCTAGCGCGTTGATTGGTTTCCCGGCTTGGGCTCACATCACCTCCAACACCAATGTTGCTAATGCAACTCAAACTCAACAAGTTCCAGGAAAGGTGAAAACCGCTGCTTCACCGGCACCAACTGGCACTTCAGAGGCACCAACTGCCGCTGGTAAGGATATTGTTGCTATTGCATCTGGCGACACTCAATTCAAGACGCTGACAAAGGCTTTGGGATCGGCAGGTTTGGTTACAACTTTACAAGGCAAAGGTCCTTTCACTGTTTTTGCTCCGACTGACGCGGCATTTGCTGCTTTGCCAAAAGGAACGGTGGAGAATTTGCTCAAACCGGAAAACAAAGCCAAACTTACTAAGATTTTAACTTACCACGTTGTTCCGGGTTCGGTTTTATCTACTAGCCTGAAATCCGGCGATGTTAAAAGTGTTGAAGGGAGCTCGCTGAAGGTGGCAGTTAGCACAGGCAAAGTTACTGTCGGCGGCGCTAATGTTGTGAAAGCTGATATCAAAGCTAGCAACGGGGTTATTCACGTAATTGACAAGGTGCTGATGCCCCCTGATGTGAAGTAAGACTAGCGGTTTTTGCATCAATTGATGTCAGATTCGGTTAAATGAAGGCGAAATAAGGACACAACAATGTTGTGTCCTTATTTGTATGGCAGGCAATTGAGAATTAATATAAATAAAGCTTTAGCTAGCTGCGGGTACTGACAAAAAGGGCTGCCAACCCTTACTCCGATAGCCAAAATCGAAGATTTCGGGATGGAGAATTTCTGCTAAAATTTCTAACGAATCAACCAATCTCGGTCCCGGCCGATTAAAGTAAGAATTGCCATCAGTTATGTAAACTTTCCCAGTTTTTACTGCTTGCAACTTAGGCCATTCTGCGTATTTACTTATCTGCATTGCTTCGCTGCGAGTGCGGTTTAAATCAAAGCCGCAAGGCATGAAAATAATTACATCGGGATTAGCTTCTACTAGCGATTCCCATTTTAACCAAGGGGAATGTTCCCCGACAATTCCAAACAGCGAATTGCCTCCCGCCATTGCCACTAATTCGGGAATCCAGTTACCCGCAGCCATCAAAGGCTCAATCCACTCGATACAAGCTACTTTGGGAAGTCTCTCTTTTGTTGTAAGAATAGATGATGCTTGTGTTTGGGAGATAATAGCATTGATGCGGGACTGCAAAAGGTCGATCGTACTTTTGCCATTTACGCCCAAAGCATCAGCAACTCGCTGAATATCCGTCCAAATTTCTGCTAGCAGATTCGGCTGCAAAGAAATAATTTCCGGCTTGCTATTTACCAGGGTGCTTACCGCTTGTTCAACCTCTGTTAGAGAACAAGCGCAGACTTCACATTGAGCTTGAGTAATAATGTGAGTCGGCTGCAATTTTTCCAAAGTATCTATTTCTACTTTATACACGCTTAGGGCATTTTGCAACAATTCTGTTACGCGGTTGTGAATTTCGCTGCTAGTTCCTTCGGGATTGAATTTAGGCTGAGTGCAAACAGGTAAATTTTGGATTTCTGGGGGATAGTCGCATTCGTGGGAACGGCCCACAATGGCGTCGGTTAATCCTAAAAGCGCTACAATTTCTGTGGCACTGGGAATTAGAGAGACAATTCTTGGTTTGTTCATTGGTTTTCTTTTTTTTACCGATTCGGAAGCACAAGTGAAGCAGAGGCGGGGCGCCCGTGCCACAATAAAAGGGAGTGTTAAATTTTGAGTTTTTTTAAGTATTGCAAATCTTGCCATGCTTGAATGAGATTACCTTGCATCAGAGCGGCTACACCGTTTAAAACTCTAATTTCCGGTAGATTGGAGTTGAGAGCGATAGCAGGTTTTAAGGCTGTTTGAGCGGCTATGGGATGCCAGCCGTACAGGTGTACGAAAGCGAGATAGGCGTAAGCGTAAGGGTTTTTTGAGTCTAGTTGAGTGACTTTTTCTAAGGCGACGATCGCACTTTTGACATTCTGCTGCAATACTCTAGAAAATGCCAAAGCATAAGCCAATTCTAGATTATTTGGTTCCTGCTGCAACCGATACTCTAACGATTGTTCCGCTTGCACGGTATAATCTTGAATTGGATCGTACTGATTGATGCGCCCAATCTGCTCGAACACGGGTTCTAAACCTGGCAACCCTTTGGGTAAATTAACCGCCATCACCCGCAATTGAGTCACCAAATCTAACTCAGGCTTATCTTTATTATCCTCGTTTCCAGGCTCTGCCTGGAAACGCATATCCAGAGGCTCTGCCTCGATCTTAACACCAACTGCCGGCACATTAATCGGATAAGTTTCACCGGTTTTACGATTTAGATAAGTAGCTTGTAAATTGTAAGTTCCCGGTGCAATATTAGCAGGAGGAAGCATCGCCGTGCGATCGACAACTCGAAACCCCACAGCAAATTTATCCGCTTCCAGCATCCCCGGATGCAAAGTCGCCTGGCCGATCGCGCGATCGTGTAAAATCCTGAAAGTCTGTCCCGGTGGAATATCGCCAGACTGCTGATTTTCCCACGTTACCAACACTAAACCAGACTGCAACTGCTGCCAAGGGCCAGACCAAGTATAAGTAACCGGCAGCGCGACTCCGGGAACGGCTTTTGCAGCGACAGTAACTCGATCTAATTGTACTTGCGATCGCGCTTCATTCAACGGCTGTATTTCGACAGGCTGCACTCGCTTCCGATAAAGATTTAAATTAGTATAATCTGGCAAAATCCAAGTTTTTTCTAACTGAAATTGATCGCCTTTTTCAATTGCGGTTACGGCGGCATTTTGAGCTTTTTTAATCCGTTCGCGAATCGAACCTTGCGGGCCACTTTTAGTTACGAACCAAGAGAGCGATCGCACATCTTGCGGCACTTCTTTTAAATTCGTTCCTACCTGCCGCCCGTAAACCTGAAAATTCGCTAAAGCACCGTAAAAATTCAAATTATGCTGGTTAATTTCCGGCGTCGAAGGCAACACGCCTAAAGTAGATTGCAAATAAGGTTCCCTATCAATAATTTCGGCAATTACCTCTCGGTGCGGCCACTCTTTCCCCAAGTAAGGATAGTTAGAATTGCCGGGACTGATAATTTGGACTAAGCTATGTCCAAAAACACCTCCCAGCGGCCACATATGGAACAGCATCGCCAGAATTGCCAAGCCAATTGTACCCCAGCGAATTTGTCGTCCCCACCGAGAAGGCCACAGCGTTAAACAGTAGGCTAAGAAAATAGATAAAACTGGCAAATAAGGTATCACATATCTGTCGTCTTTGTTGATATTTAGAGAATTAATTAAATAAGCTCCTCCCCAGAAAACAGCCAGCCACTGACAGGAGTTGAGGTGTAAGATTGACGAACTATCTTGCCGGCGACGCCAATAAAGTATTAATCCTACTAAGGGAACAAGTAACAGAGGCCAAGAAACGTGTTCGGGTAAGTGTTGAGCGTAGTAAATCCAAGCGTCGATCGTATTGAGGGCCGGATCTCCTTCGGCGATCGCAGAATCCAGCGTTGCCCGTTTTCCCCCGGTCAAAATTAACAGCCAATTGGTTTTCGCCCACGGACCAAATACCGCTACCGACAGCAACAAAGCACCAGTTAATTGACCTAATCTCCCCCAAGCTTTTTGTCGCACAGCACCCACAGCCAGCCACACAATCGGGGTAAACAGAAATAATACAGTAGTGTGTTTAACTAATATTGATAAACCGAGAGAAATTCCAAAGGCGATCGCCCAAAAGAAAGATGACGCCGACAGTGAGGGAGTATGGGAGGGGGAGAATTTATACTTTTTCTTTGTTCGTTCCTCCAACTGAGTTCTATAGGTTACATCCGTTACATCCGTTACAGAATCCGTTGCCGAACTTCTTCCTTCAGAAGCCTTCCACATTGTCAGACAATAGAAAGCAAAAGTAATCGCAGCAGTGAGGGGATAGTCGAGTAAAAATTGCAAGCGGAACCGATAAAGTCCCGGTAACAAAACGCAAATTGCAGCGGCCCACAAACCGACTTGCCTGTTAAATAATTGGACGCCCAGACTGTAGACTGAGGCGAGGAGAATTGCACTAAATAATAAATGAACGAGGGTTGCCCGATCGCCCCCAGTACCGAAAACCTGAAGAAACGGAACCGTTAAGATGTATGCCAAGGGCGGAATTTTCGTCGAAAGCAGCCAGAAGTTTGTCCACCACTCCCCGGAAAGCCACTGAGGATGCTGCAACGCCTGCAAGTATTTCAGGGTGCTAGTCAGGTATTCTGCTTGATCCCACGCCGGGACAGATCGATCGAGGGCAAACCAGAGGCGATCGCTAATTGCCCCCAGCAGCCAAATTATGCCCAAGACAAGCAGACTCTTACTCCCGCTGTCCAGATGTTGCTGTGCCATTGCGATTTTTGGATTTTAGGTTGCAGCTTTTAGCTTACAGGCGGGCGGTTCCGGGCGATCGAAAATTAATTGAGAAAAGTGCTTGCTAAATTCTGTATGTGTCTGCTAAGATAGTAAAGCGCGAAAAAACAAGCCGGGATAGCTCAGTTGGTAGAGCAGTGGACTGAAAATCCACGTGTCACGAGTTCAAGTCTCGTTCCTGGCATCGCAAAGCCCTCACAAAGTTGAGGGCTTTTTTTTAGGCAAAATGCGGACAATGCAGCTAATCAAGATGTAGGTTTGCCGATGGCGGAGTGACAACCCCGCCGGAAACCCAAACAGAGCTGATATTTGACCGACTTGTGCTAAAAAAAACATAGGTCATATCAGACAAAAATTACACTCGAGTATAATTCTCAGATTAATAAGTCCAGTTTTGCTTGGTCTGCAAACTATAGGTTCCATCTTTCACATTCACCCGCTCAGGAATCAGATCTAAATCTCTAAACATATTTGCCTGGTGCTGTAGGGCCGTGAGCGATTGGTCGTCGATCGGGATAATAGCGCGTTCGGCACTACGTTGCTGTAAAATTTCTACAATGGATGGATTTATTTGATGGTGTTCTGCCAATCGCACAGCAGCTTCTAATTCCTGTTTCTTAGCCCAAGCTCCCGCTTCATTTACCTCTTCTAAAATCACCTTGAGCAAGTCGGGATAGTCGCGTACCAACTCTGGAATCGCGTAGTAATAGGTCGGAACTTCTAAAGAGGCTTTGTCACCAAAGATGCTCTCTAAGTCTGCAATCGAGCGCCCTGGATAAGCACTTCGGACTTGAGTTGTCGTGTAGGGAACCCAAATCACCCAAGCATCGACCTCACCCGCGCGGAATAGGGGCAGCGCCTGTGGCTGGGTCAGATAAATTGGCTCAATGTCACTAAACTCTAATCCTACTTTTGCCAGTGCTCGCACCAGCACATAATGGGCGCTTGAGCCTTTGTCAAAAACTATCTTTTTACCCTTCAGGTCGGCAACCGTCTGAATTGGCGAATCTTCTGGTACTAGAATCGCTTGACCTTTGGGAGCAGTATATTTTTCTTTAGCCACCCGCACAAACACATGATCTGCTGCTTGCGAGAAGATGCTGGCCGTACCACCGCCACCGCAGAAATCGATCGTCCCATTGCTCAGTGCTTCTATCAGAGCAGAAGCTGATAAGAAGCTTGTCCAAGTAACACTCAGCCCAAATGGTCGCAAACGGCTTTCGAGCAAACCTTGAGCGCGCAGGACTTCCAGATTTGTCATACCCTCTGGATAACCGATTTTGAGTTGCTTGAGCCGCCGCGCTTGCTCAGCTAAGGGTGTGTTGCCCGAATGAGCAGAACGGTTAGAAAACCAGCGATCCAAAACTACACAGAAAAGTATGCCCCCCACGAACAGTCCCACCGTTTCTAGTAACCGGATTGTTGAGTCTTTAGGCAATTTGACCTGATTTACCTGACTTACTACAGGGGAGACTACATTGCCAGAGGCAGAAGCCGCAACAGCATGACTGTCAAAAGCCAGACTCAAGACCAAAACCGAGACCAGGCCGATACAAAACAGACCTGCAAACCGATAGGCGGCAGATCTGCGAGTGGCCGACGAACTGAGCGACCGTAAGATATTTTGACCTGCGCCTCTAGGCAGAAGGTCAATCAAACGGCTAATCATAATGACTCCTTTGATAAACACAGGTGATGGACATTCTTGGATGAATTGAAGATGGGGCTCAAGTCGAAGCACCGCTTGATACGGATAAACTACCAAATTTGCTCGCTTGTTACACCCAATATGCGATACTCACGTTATCATACCGAGATTATGGTGATTTTTCACAGCGGTTGAGAAATCTGTAGTTTCGGCGATCGGATAGGTGTTGAGTGAGAGATGGTAATGGATTGGTTAATTGCAACAATTAAGATCGGACTGGCTGTTGCTGTCGCAACAACGTTTGACGACAACATTTATCTGACGGCTTTCTTCAGTGAGGTTAATCGTACTTTTCGTCCTAAACACATTGTGGTGGGTGAGCTTATAGGGTTCACTGCCTTAATCATGGTAAGTTTAGTTGGTTTCTTGCTGGGGCTAGCAATTCCCTCAACTTGGACAGGGCTACTGGGGATTTTGCCGATACTAATTGGCTTGAATAATTTACTCAACCTTAACAAGGATGATTCAGCCGAAGATAAGTCAGATAATCTGAAAAGAAACTCTAAATTTCGCGGATTTGATTCTCGGCAGCGATCGCTCTGGGAAATAATTCGCGATCCGCAGACTTATCGCGTTTCCGCAGTCACGATTTCTAACGGTGGTAACAATCTTGGCATCTATATTCCCCTATTTGCTAGTAGCAGCATTCAAAATCTGGCTGTGATCGTACCGATTTGCTATTTTTTTATTTGCTGCTGGCTGTTTATGTCCTATACTCTGACGCATCTACCTGGTATTGCTTTGATTCTCAGCCGTTATGCTAGCAAGATTTTCCCTTTTGTGCTGATGTGGCTGGGCTTCAGAATTCTGATAGACAGCGAATCCTATCGTCTTTTTCTACCGAACGCTTGACAGACAAAGGCGATCGAAGCACCGAAAAAATCCATGACAACAGTACCATTCCCTACAATAAAGGAAGAAAAAAGACTTTAACATTATAGAATAATACCAAAAAAAGCGAGGCTGTAAATCCCAAATTAGCGGTCTATCAATTTAATCTCCTTGCCATTCCCGATCTTGCAGTTCCTTTTGAGGGAGTAGAGACGTGGATTCTATTTCTTTCCAGGTTGGTGTTGTGACTTCGCAGTTACTATTCAAGCAATCGATCGGGAGTTGAACGGATGCAGAGGTAAAAATAATCTCTGTATCGCTGGTTGTGCTAGTCATTCATACCCGCCCATCCATTCTCAACAGTCTGTCCGGAAAATACTTGTTGATGGCAACGCCATCAAGCATCGGAGTGACAATAATCATTCCCTGGACTTCTTGGGAACCCTGCTCGGATTTCAACCATTGTTTTTGAGTTTTGTGCAGGTTCTGGGGGCTTTGGGTGCTGCTTGCGTTACTGCTGCCGAGAATGTGAAACGAGTGTTTTGCATTCTCGTAAAATTTGATTTTTCAAGGCGCAGGACTTATGAATTTAGGCAGACATTCCTAATTTTTTGAGCAATTATCGGCTTCAGTAAGCTAGCCAAGCGAGATTGCCGCTGAGTGTTCAGCGATCGCTTTACTTAACCTCCAACGTTCTATTTGATACCAATCTATAAAATAGTTAAAGTTTATAAATTGCTGCAATTACCAACTTTAGAATAAAGATAACTGTGCTTCTGTGAGTTCCTTGTCCGTCAAAAAAATATCTATTCTACTAGCGACAATCTCACAGTAATCAGCCCTAATTTCAAATCCAATAACTTGACGCTGCAAACCCAGAGCCACAATTGCTGTAGTACCGGAACCCATAAACGGATCTAAAACAATGTCGTTTAAATTTGATGCAGACTTGATGATGCGATCGACAACAGCAACAGGAAATTGAGCGGGGTGAGGCGTGCGTTCTTTTGAAGCTCGGTTTTTCCCCGACGTAACTTTTGGGAACTGCCAAACATCCGTCGGATTTTTGCCTTTTAAGTTTACTTTAATCTTGCCGTTCTTTTTCTGATTCGGATATTTCACATTTGGGTCGCGCACTTCATCCAAATTAAATGTATACTTATTTTGATTTTTCACAGACCAGAGAAACTTTTCATTGCGGGGTGAAAAGAACTTGCTGTCGGCAACTCCCGCGCCGTAATTCCAGACAACTTCTTGAATCAGATAAAAAGGCACTTTGTCCCAAAGCAGTTAGGAAATTGGAATTGCTTTGGCCCGATCGCGAATTGACAAATAACCTAAATTCAGCCAAAACGCTCCTCGATCGAGGGTTACCCGGTAAACCTCCGCTATCCACAGCTCGCACCAGTTTAAATACTCATCTAACACCAAGGATTTTTCGTACTCTTTACCGATGTTATAAGGCGGGCTGGTAACGGTTAAATCTACAAATTGATCGGGCAGCAGCTTCAATGCTTCCAAACAATCCATGTTATAAATTAAGCAATTAGGAGCTTGAAAGTACGGTTTACCTAAAATCTTCGCGATATCAGTCAAGCTCATGAAATATTGGGGAGATATTTTGTTGACAAAGTGTAAAATTTATAGTAAGTGAGTTTAAAAAACTTGTCAAACTCATCTGGACTGGGGAATCGCCCTGTCGGAAACAAAAGGTTACAATCACAAATACATTCTATTTCCATAACATTACTGTTTATAGCTTGAAATTCTCTGTGCCAAATAACAACTCCTCAACTCAATCCTTTCAATTTGACTCAATTGACAGCGCCCTGGCAGACCTCAAAGCAGGTCGCCCCCTGGTAGTAGTCGATGACGAAAATCGCGAAAACGAAGGCGATGTGATTTGTGCTGCCCAATTCGCCACCCCCGACAACATCAATTTCATGGCCGTGAACGCGCGGGGCTTGATTTGTCTGGCATTGAGCGGCGAAAGGCTCGATCGCCTGGAACTGCCCCTCATGGTCAGCAAAAACACCGACAACAACCAAACTGCCTTCACCGTCAGCATCGATGCAGTCAACGGCGTCAGTACCGGCATCTCCGCCGAAGACAGAGCCCGCACCATCCAAGTAGCCATCCACCCGGACACCAAACCTCAAGACTTGCGCCGTCCCGGTCACATTTTCCCCCTGCGGGCGATCGACGGTGGCGTCCTCAAACGCGCCGGCCACACCGAAGCCTCGGTTGACCTCGCCAGACTCGCTGGCCTGTATCCCAGCGGCGTCATATGCGAAATTCAAAACCCCGACGGTTCGATGGCGAGGTTGCCCGAATTAATCGAGTACGCTAAACTCCACAACCTCAAAATAATCAGTATTGCCGACTTAATTAGCTACCGACTCAAGCACGATCGATTCGTCCGCCGCGAAACCGTCGCCAAATTGCCCACTCAATTTGGCGAGTTTATGATTTACGCCTACCGCGACACCCAAGACAATTCAGAACACGTTGCTATTGTCAAGGGCGACCCGGCAGAATTTAAAGATAAACCCGTGATGGTGCGGGTGCATTCCGAATGCCTGACTGGCGATGCTTTGGGTTCCTTGCGCTGCGACTGCCGGATGCAACTGCAAGCGGCACTGAAAATGATCGAAAATGTCGGTTCTGGCGTCATAGTTTACTTGCGCCAAGAAGGTCGGGGTATTGGATTGGTAAATAAACTAAAAGCTTACTCGCTGCAAGATTTGGGATTGGATACTGTAGAAGCCAACGAACGGTTGGGATTTCCCGCCGACTTGCGGAACTACGGCGTCGGAGCACAAATGCTCAACGATTTGGGAGTTAAAAAAATTCGGTTAATTACCAACAACCCGCGCAAAATTGCGGGTTTGAAAGGTTACGGGATTGAAGTAGCCGATCGCGTCCCCTTACTAATTGAAGCCACAGATTACAACTCGATCTATCTGGCAACAAAAGCCGAAAAACTCGGTCATATGCTACTGCAAACTTATTTAGTAACAGTGGCGATTCAGTGGAACGAAACGAAGGAAGAAGGTAGAAGCCAGAAAGCAGAAGGAAAAGAGGAAGATTCTGCCATTCAAAATCGGTACGAACACCTCGAAAAATTGCGACATTTGGCGGCTAACCAGCACTTGCTGCTGCAAGAAGAAGCGCGGCCGGTGGGAATAGCCCTTTTCGGAGAAGGCTCCCTCATCGTTCATCTAGGCTTCGATCAAGCCGGACTCGCAGCCCCCGACTGGTACAAAGATCCAAATCATCCTTACGTCAGGGCGATCGGCAAAATTCTGGGCGAAATCAGCACGGAGCCGAATTTGCAAACATTAGAATTCATGGTTTCCTCTGGTGGAGATCCGCTCAAAACCCTACAAGTCCAGCTCGATCGCGAGACATTCCTTTTGTCGGAATTAACCGGAATTTGCGATCGGCTCGAACCTCAAAAAATCTACAGTTTTGCTCCTCTTGCCTGAAGGCAGAAGGTAGAAGCCAACCCCCCTACCCCAGCAGGGGGGAAGGCAGAAGCCAAGAAAAAGTGTGAATTTCAGAACAATACTTGTTTATACCAGCATCTTCCTTTCGTCAGAAAGCACCTACAAATAAAAGCAGTGAATAACAATGTTGATTGCAGTCAAACAAGTCGATGTAGCGAACACTTGAGAGAGAATCGTCGCTGCACATTTATCTCATCAAAGAGTATTAATACTTATTAAAATATTCACTAGGACTTTTAGTTAATGTTAATTTTTTTAGACATTGATGGTGTACTTATTCCTGACAGAAGACATGAAACATCGAGTTTGCACACAGATATAATGAAATTTAATTCGGTTTGCCTTAATCACTTTGAAAACGTGCTTCGTTCCTATCCTAATGCGCGAATAGTAATTTCATCTTCCTGGCGTGAAATATTCCCCTTCGAGGTAATCCAGCCATTATTTTCACCAGATATCGCTATCCGTGTTATCGGATTCACCCCTTTTCTCAACCCCAAAAATATTCACCAACACAAATATTTACGACACCAGGAAGTTCTTGAGTATCTTCGACAAAATCAAGCAGAAAACTCACCTTGGGTAGCCATTGACGATATTCCAGAACACTATCCGCCAGATGCACCAGTTGTGGCTATTGATGATTACAATGGTTTTGACCAGAACTCAGCCAAGGTACTTTCAGAATATCTAACTTGATTTCAAAGGTTAGGAAAAAAGTATCGGAATAGAGAGGGTGAATTTGACATGCAAATGAACGTTGGTGACTTTCTGCACCGACTCGATCTCAGGGGACAAGCACTTAAAGGCACCAACCTTGGCGGTGCGGAACTCCGGGGAGCCAACCTCCGAGGCACGGATCTCCGAGAAACCAACCTCAGCGGCGCTATGCTCAGGTATGCAGACTTGATTGAAGCCGACCTCAGCGGTGCTAATCTCAGCGGGGCGGATTTAGCTGAATCATTTCTTAATTTAGCTAACCTTACTAGAGCTGATTTGACTGGTGCTGTCCTGCGAGAAGCTAATCTCGTAGGAGCCGAATTCACGGGCGCCAACCTCAAACAAGCAAGTTTGATCAAGGCTAATTTAGTTGGAGCCAATTTCCACGAAGCCAACTTAACCAGAGCCAACCTTAGCGGGGCAGATTTGCGCGGTTCTCAGTTGAGCGGGGCGATTTTAGACAAGGCGGTATACAACAACCGGACTATCTTTCCCGATGATATTGATCCGGGTGCACTGGGAGCATTTTTGCTAGCTCCCAATGCTTCGCTCCCTGGCTTAAATCTGGCTATGGTAGATTTGACCGAAGCCGATTTAAAAGGAGCCGATTTGCGGCGGACAAACTTATACAAAGCTATTTTATTTGGCGCAAAACTCGATCGGGCAAACTTAGCAGGAGCCAACCTCAGCGCAGCGGACTTGAGGGAAGCTAGTTTGAGCGGCACGATTTTGGAGAAAGCTGTTTACAGCAACAAAACATTGTTTTCAGAAGGCATTGACCCCGCTCTGGGCGGAGCTTATTTAATTGCTCCCAATGTATCGCTGCAAGGGGTAAACTTAACGGGAGCCGACTTAAACGGATCAGATTTAAGCGGAGCTAATTTGAGCGGTTCTAACTTAAGTTCGGTTAATCTCAAAAATGTAGACCTCAGCAGAGCTAGCTTAAAAAAAGCTTACCTCAAAGGTGCAAACTTAGAGCAAACAGATTTGAGAGGAGCCGATTTAAGTGGGGCAATTTTACACCAAGTAAACTTGAGTTCTGCTGACCTCCGGGGTGTAGACTTAACAAGGGCTGACCTCAGCGGCGCTAATTTAAGGGATGCCGATTTGAGGGAGACAGATTTCACGGGAGCTACTTTGCTGTTCGCTAACTTGAGCGGGGCCGACTTGAGAGGTGTAGACTTGACAAAAGCTGACCTCAGCGGCGCTAAGTTAACGGAAGCTGACCTCCGAAAAGCAGATTTGATGAGAGTAAATTTGGAGGGAGCAGATTTAACTGAGGCAGACTTGAGCGATGCTCATTTATTCCGAGTTAATCTCAGAGGTGCTAACCTGAAAGGTACTAACCTCAAAGGCGCAAGTTTAAAAGGGGTATTTTTGACCGACGCTTATTTGAGCGAAACGGATTTGACCGATATACATCTGAGTCCGAGTTATTTTGAATTGCCACTAGAATCGGAATGGTAATTAGTTGACTGTTAACAATCGAAAATCTAAAATCAAAACTCGCCCAGCGAAAATTGCTCGATTATTAACAATCTAAAATCTAAAATCTAAAATCTAAAATGGATCGACCGTTAGGCTCTGTTATTCAAGGTTCTCTGAGCAAGGGATTAGAAGTGCGACTGCACGCCGACGTTTCGGTGGAAGATATGAGGGTGGGGAAATTTCTAGTAGTGCGGGGGGTGCGATCGCACTTTTTCTGTATGCTCACCGACGTGTCTCTCGGAACTTCTAGCGCCCGCATTTTATCGAATCCTCCCAATCCCGACGACGATTTTCTGCTCGCAGTGCTAGCCGGTAGCAGCACCTACGGTACGATCGAACTGTCGCCGATGTTGATGTTGACTGCTGAACGAGAAAAACAGCAGGCAATTTTCGACCCGACGAAAAACGGCGGAGTTCGCGAGAATAAGCTGGCGTTAGGAAATTTGGCTTCTTTTGAGTCACAAACGGGCGCGGATATTGAGTTGCTGCCTGTCAAAACTATTCCCAGCCACTTTTCGCAGGTGTTTGATGCCAAAGAAACGGATTTTCGGGCAGTTTTTGGCTGGGAAGATGACCCGTACCGCCGCAATTTTGCGATCGGCAAACCGATTGACATGGATGTTGCTGTGTGCTTGGATTTAGACCGATTTGTGGAACGCAGCAACGGAGTTTTTGGCAAGTCGGGAACGGGAAAATCTTTTCTGACTCGCTTGCTATTGTCGGGAATTATTCGCAAGCAAGCTGCTGTCAATCTAATTTTTGATATGCACTCGGAGTACGGGTGGGAAGCAGTTTCGGAAGGGAAACAGTTCAGCACTGTTAAAGGTTTGCGGCAGTTGTTTCCCGATAAAATGCAGATTTATACCCTCGATCCAGAATCGACAAAACGCCGGGGAGTCCGCGATGCTCAAGAGTTGTTTTTGAGTTTCGATCAAATTGAGGTGGAAGACATCGCGCTGGTGCAGCGCGAGTTAAATTTGTCGGAAGCTAGTATCGAAAATGCGATTATTTTGCGAAATGAGTTGGGAAGCGGTTGGATCAACAAGTTGCTGGAAATGAGCAATGAAGATATTTCAATGTTTTGCGAAGAAAAGCGGGGAAATAAGTCTTCGATTATGGCTTTGCAGCGCAAATTAGAGCGACTGAATGATTTGAAGTATATTCGCACACGCTGCCCTAAAAATTATGTAACTGAAGTTTTGCAGTGTTTGGATGGCGGGAAGAATGTAGTAATTGAGTTTGGTTCCCACTCGGATTTGCTGTCGTATATGTTGGCGGCAAACGTGATTACTCGCCGCATTCACCAAGCTTACGTGCGGAAAGCGGAGAAGTTTTTGCAGAGCAAAAATCCGTGCGAACGCCCGCAGCCGTTGGTGATTACCATAGAGGAAGCTCACCGCTTTCTCGATCCGGCGATCGTGCGATCGACTATTTTCGGTACGATCGCGCGAGAAATGCGAAAATACTTTGTCACCCTGCTAATTGTAGACCAGCGTCCCTCCGGCATCGATGCCGAAGTCATGTCGCAAGTCGGAACGCGGATCACAGCTTTGCTAAACGATGATAAAGACATCGACGCTATTTTTACTGGCGTTTCGGGAGGGCAGAGTTTGCGATCGGTTTTGGCAAAACTCGACTCCAAACAGCAAGCATTAGTTTTGGGGCACGCCGTACCGATGCCCGTCGTCGTGCAAACTCGTCCTTACGACGAGCAATTCTACAGGGAAATCGGGGATATTGACTGGCAAGAAATGCCCGATGAACAAGTATTTGCCGAGGCAGAATCTGCCAAAATGGATTTAGGATTTTAACAACAGATTAAACCCTTATAAAATCCCTTTTTATCAGCGTTGATCTGCGTGCATCTGCCGTAAAATAATCTACTTCCTATGTTTTAATAATTAATTCAACGCGGCGGTTTTTCTCTCTCCCCACCGGGTTGTCTGAGCCGTCTAAATTATTATTAGGAGAAATCGGTTTAGTTTTGCCGTACCCTTTGGTTTGCATTCGGGTATTCTGAACCTTGAAAACGTTGATAAAATAATATTTTACCGCTGTGGCTCGCTTCTGGGAAAGTTCGAGATTATAGGAATCTTCCCCGTGGTTGTCGGTGTGTCCGTTGATGAATATTTGGGCGTTTTTGTAATGTCTCAGCAGCAGATTGATCTTGGTGAGAGTGGGTTTAGCTTGGGCGCGGACGTTATATTTGTCAAAATCAAATAAAATAGTTTCTGGCACATTAATTCTGATGCCTTCAGGTACTTTTTCGGCGTTCAACTCTGTTTCAATGTTTTTGACAGTCTCGGTTGTTATTTGTGTTGGTAGCTGCTCCTCTGTCGCAGTTTGATTAGCGGTGATATTCTCAATATTTACTGTAGTCTGAGCAATAATTTCAACTTTTACTGTAGTAGGAGTAATTGGTATTACTTCTAAGGTTGTAACTGCTGTTGATTCTGATTCAACAGTATCGACTTTAGCGGATTTACTAGCAGCCAACTGAGAGGATGAGGTCGCGAAAAGTAATGATGAGATTATCGTAGTATTAATCAGTCTAATTAGCTTTTTCATTTTCAATCACCTGTCAATTGGAATCTTGTCGAATAGGGTAATAAAACTCCTCGAATCATTGATAGTCGAATATATCCGCAAATTATTTGCTTTCGGTTGTAACCAACCTACGAATACAAACTGCCCTTTGAGCGTAGTGCCTGGTTTAATCATAATTTGGGTATTATTGGAGGGAGGTAATAAATTATATCGTTGCCCATCGTTGTCGTAGAGATACATACTATTTTCAGCATTAAGTATTACAACTTCCTTGCTACCATTGGTAATCACCATAGTCACTATAATGCTATCTTCACCAAAGGTAATTTTTGTCAGCCGTCTCCATAGTTGGTTATCGATAACGCGCAGGTCGTAAGTTTGTGCAGGTGGCAGAGAGTTTGTAGGTTTTTGGGCAACATCTAAACTCGTTTGAGTCGGACTTGGTTTTGGAGATTGAGTCTGAATTGGCGTAGGAGTTGGATTATTGGGTGCGGGGGATGCGGCGGGTTCTTGTGCTATTGGTGTTTGAACGGGAGGTGAAATTGATGGAGTTTGAATTGGCGTAGGAGTTGGGATATTGGGTGCGGACGGCGCGGCGGGTGCTTGTGCCAATGGGTTTTGCACACAGGCGACACACACCAGCGATAGTAATGCTAATTGTGGGAAATTTTTAGCTTTCATTGCAGCACCCGATCGAGCTTTTGTGCTAATTTTAATAGAGAGTGGTAGCTTTTGTTGCGGGTTTAATCTAGCCTGGAGAATTATACGAGCTACAAAGTACGCGCGTGCGTAGCTATACCGTAGGGAATCGCCCTTAAAATCTCTTTAACTAGAAAGTGCGATCGAACGTCGAAAAACTTAGACCCCAGCTTTGAGTTAGAAGCTTTTCCCCTTTCACCCCCTCACCCCTCATCCCTAACTGCCCAAAATTTGCATAAGCTTAAAGATGATGGAGATGATGGAGCCTAGGGGCACAATGAAAGTCAAACAGGGCAACAGCCAGCCTTTATACACCTTGTCGTTACTCGTAGCAGAATTGAATTAGCATATTTAAATAAAAATGTCAATAAATATTTTAAACAGTTACTGGCATCTAATACGGCGATCGAGTTCGGTTATCTCGCATCCCACCATCTAGGCAGCGAGAAAATTTCAAGCGATGATGGAACAGAGAGCAAAACAAAGCCCTCGAATTGCATGAGTCTGTTTGCATGAGTATTGTGAAGTTGAGTGGCAGTTAAAACTAACAGGGAATTCAAAACCTTAAGGAAAAATGTAGAATCTTGACCTTAAGACAGAGGTTTTTACCCTTTACGATCCTCAAAATTGGGAATAATATTGAGAAAACTAAACTCTTGCTTCACTTCGCCTGGAACTAGCCGTTAAAGCTAGCGAGCTACCGAAAATCGACGGCGATTACTGGAAAATCCAGCACAAAAGTAATCCCAAACAAAAAGCTTCTACCGATCGTCACCGATAAACAGGAGGGGAAACATCCCCTTTGTCGCAGTCTTTATCCCACTTGCAAAAGTGGGACAGGGTATCACCAACTTTTTATCTGTTGTTACAAGGAGTGCAATACTCACCCATGTCCACCACAACCCCCAAAAACAAAACAGTGAAAGCCGATCGCATGGGCAGCCGGCCATACTCCTCAACGGATACGGTTCGTACCTATCTGCACGAGATCGGTCGCGTACCCCTGCTAACCCGAGAAGAAGAAATTGTTTTCGGGAAGCAGGTGCAGCAAATGATGAAATTAATCGAAGCAAAACAAGCACTTGCTAAAGAATGGCAGCGGGATCTGACGAATCAAGAGTGGGCTGCCGAAATGGAGTTGACCGAACCTGAACTTAGCCGCATCTTACACATAGGGCGGCGGGCCAAGCAAAAGATGATTGAAGCGAATTTGCGGCTAGTAGTGGCGATCGCCAAAAAATACCAGAAACGCAATATGGAATTCTTGGATCTAATTCAAGAAGGCACCCTTGGTTTAGAACGAGGAGTTGAAAAATTTGACCCGATGCGGGGATACAAATTTTCTACCTATGCCTACTGGTGGATTCGCCAAGCAATTACCCGCGCGATCGCCCAACACGCCCGCACAATTCGATTGCCAATTCACATCACCGAAAAACTCAACAAAATCAAAAAAGTGCAGCGGGAACTTACCCAACAGTTGGGCCGGTCTCCCTCTCCTGCCGAAATTGCTGCAGCTTTGGAACTGCACCCTTCCCAAATTCGGGAATACCTGCTGATGGCAAGACATCCAGTTTCTTTGGACTTGCGGGTAGGAGACAACCAAGATACCGAACTGCAAGAACTCTTAGAAGACGAAACTGCATCTCCAGACAACTACATTACCTCGGAGTTGCTGCGGCAAGACCTCGATACTTTGATATCAGAACTGACCCCCCAGCAGCGAGATGTGATAATTCTGCGCTTCGGTTTGGAGGACGGCACAGAAATGTCTCTGGCGAAAGTCGGAGAACGGTTAAATCTCAGTCGGGAACGGGTGCGGCAGCTAGAACATCAAGCCCTTGCCCACCTGCGGCGACGCCAATCTCAAGTTCGAGAATACTTGGCTAGTTAGTCACTAATAAAAAAGTTGAGATTTACCAAAATCTCAACTTTTTTTTATGTCTATACCAGTTTAAAAAAAAGAATGTTAATGTAGGCCAGCAATTCAAACCATTAGGCAATAGGGCATTCCCAATTACTGCATTCTTTAATCTCAAACAGGACTGACGCACTATCGAAGTTAAATCAAGGGTTTGAGATTGGTTCACTACGTTGTCTTCGGACAGAAAATCGTAGTATATGCGTCCAAGACTATAAAACTTAAAATCTAAAATGGTATTATTGGACGGGTGGATCTCCCAATCAGGGTGGACGCAAAATTTATCACAGCTAAGCTTAGATTTAAGTTCAGGCATCGGGCGGGCGATCGTTCCTTCAAGTTAATAGCCAACATTAAGCAAAATACCCGGTTTCTCTACAATCTTTGTGAAACTGGTACAAGAGGCGTTTGGAACCAGCTATTTTAAATTTTGGGGTCGGGAGTGGTTTTGACTTATTTGATATTGACACGAAGTTTAGAAGCGATCGCGATCGTGCTTGCTCTCTGGCCCGGTAACTTGAGCATCGCATTCCCCGCACGCCGGGCACACGACTCGGACATCAAATCCGGCGTTTTAAGCTCGCAATCTCCGCCAAATCCTGAGCCAGATACAGCTAGCACAGGTTTAGCAGATGGCATTTACCTCTACGGCCAGTCGAGCAAGCCAGAGGAAATTAAACAAGAATATTTTGTATTTGAAATGCGGCAGAGTAAGGTAGTCGGCGCTTTTTACCTGCCTCGGTCTGCTTTTTACTGTTTTTACGGCACAAGCGATCGAACTCAGTTAAATTTAATAGTAGTGGACAGTTACGACGGCAGTCGCTCTCCCTACTCCGTAAACCTGCAACAATATTACCCAATTTCCACCATCAGCGACAACGATCGGCGCATCTTGGGTATTTGCAAAGAATCTCACAAACAGCAGGTGTGGGAAAAGTAGGAAACACGCGCTGCGCCACCAGTCAATCGATTTTAGATTTTAGATTTTAGATTTTAGATTTTAGATTTGAAGAAAGCAACCCCACTGATATATCGGGAGCCCCCGGACCAAATTGCTTTCGGTCAGGGTTCAGGAAACAGTAGTAAAATTGCTCCTGAGTTGAGAATTTCGGACGGACACCACACACATGGCAAGATGAAACTGCGTCGGAAAACACTATCGATCATTGGCATTACCATCGCTGGATTGACTGGCATTCTGTATGTCGCCTCCTCAAGCATCCTCTTGGGCAGCATGATCAAAGCAGAGGAACAAGAAGCCACACAGGTTGTCAAGGGAGTGCTCAATGTGTTCGGGCAAACCGCAGATGACTTTAACTCGCGCTTTGCCGACTGGTCGTCCTGGGACGACACCTACACTTTCATCCAAAACCGCAACTCAAAATTCATTGCCTCCAATTTAATTCCAGAAGGGCTGGCTAATATAAGAGTTAATATAGCCATATTTGTCAATACTTCTGGCAAAATAGTTTACAGTACGGGTTTAGACAGCCAAAAGCTGAAACTAACGCCTGTTCCAGAAGCATTAAAACGGCGCATTTCTCTCAGCGACCCGCTGTTGCAGCACCCCAACGCCAAAAGCAGCCTCGCTGGTATCCTGCTGCTACCGTCAGGGCCAATACTGATTACTTCCCGGCCTATTCTCACGACTAAAAGCACCGGCCCGATCCGAGGTACGCTGATATTCGGGCGCAATTTGGATGCTGCTGGTATTGCGAAAGTTTCTAAAATTACTCGCTTGCCGCTGATCGTACATAGCGTTAATGAGGCTCATTTGCCTGCTGACTTTCAGCAAATGCGGGAGAAACTGTCGGAAAAAAAACCGATTTTGGTGCGTCCTTTAAGCGAAGAGTCGATCGCGGGTTACGCTCTGATCCGGGATATTTACAACCAACCTGCGCTGCTATTGCGGGTTGATATCCCCAGAGAAATATATCGGCAAGGTCAAATTAGTTTGCTGTACCTGCTCGGGTCTGTAGCGTTAGCCGGAGTTGGGTTGGTCGGCTGCACTCTGCTGCTGCTAGAGCGTCTAGTGCTGTCTCGGTTGAGCGGTTTGGCGAAAGCAGTGAAGCGCGTCAGCAGCAGCCAAGACCTCTCGGTGCGACTACCGGTAACGGGCGAAGACGAGTTGTCCGACCTTGCCCATACTATCAACGGAATGTTGAGTGCGATCGCCCAAGCCGAAAGTGAACAACTTGAGGAAAAAGCCCGATACCGAGCCGTAGTCGAGCAAGCTACAGATTGTATATTCCTGTGGGACGCTCAAACCAAACGCCTTTTGGAAGCCAATACAGCGTTTAGAGACTTGCTCGATTACAGTCCTGATGCCATTTCGCAACTAACTATTTACGATATCATCGCTTACTCTAAAGACCTAATTGACAACAATATCGAGTTGCTGCTGACGGACAAACAATTCAGAATTGGCGAAGTTCTCTACCGCCGCCGAGACGGTTCCTGCGTGGATGTGGAAGTGAGCGGGAGCGTGATTTCCTACGGCGGCCGCGAGATTATTTGCACCGTTGTCCGCGACATTACCGAGCGCAAACAAGCCGAAGCAGAACTGCGAGCCTCGGAAGAACGCTACAGACTTTTGTTTAAAAATAACCCCCATCCGATGTGGGTTTACGATTTAGAAACTCTGGAATTTATAGCTGTCAATCAGGCTGCTGTCCAACACTACGGCTACACTCGCGACGAATTTCTCAACATGACCGTTGCGGACATTCGCCCCCCCCAAGAGCTACCGAGATTGCTAGAAAATTCCTCCCAAGTAGAGGCCGGTATTGAGTTTGCAGGCGTGTGGCAGCACCAGAAAAAAGACGGAACAATTATTGATGTTGAAATTACTTCTTATGCCATGCTATTTGATAGCAGAAATGCTGAATTAGTGCTGGCTCACGACGTGACCAACCGCTTGCAAGCCGAGGCAGAACTATACAAGGCAAAGGAAGCGGCAGAAGCAGCTAATTTGGCTAAAAGTCAGTTTTTGGCTAACATGAGCCACGAACTGCGAACTCCTCTGAATGCGATTATTGGTTACAGTGAGATTCTGCAAGAAGAGGCTGTAGATTTGGGAGAAGAAAATTTTGTGTCGGATTTGGAGAGAATTCACAATTCAGGTCAGCTTTTACTTTCCTTAATTAATGATATTCTAGACTTGTCGAAGATTGAAGCCGGTCACGCGGAACTTGAATTAGAAACTTTTGACGTGTCGGAGGCAGTTCAAGATGTAGCGAGAACTGTTGAACCGCTATTTTTGCGAAACACTAATCGCCTGAATGTTGAGTGTCCTAATAATATTGGCGAATTGTATTCCGATCAAATTAAGTTTACTCAAATTTTATTTAATTTACTCAGCAATGCAGCTAAGTTTACTCATAAAGGGACAATTACACTCAGCGTTGAAAAATTTAAAAATGACGAGAATAGTTGGGATTCAGAACAGTTAATTATTAAGTGTACGGATACGGGAATTGGGATTACTCCTGAACAGCTACAAAAGTTATTTCAACCTTTTACGCAAGCTGATGCTTCGACTACCCGCAAGTACGGAGGTACGGGTTTGGGTTTGGCAATAGCGCAGAAATACTCTCAGATGCTGGGGGGAGAAATTACTGTGAGTAGCGAGTTTGGCAAGGGGTCAACTTTTACTTTAACGTTGCCAGCGTAGGATATATTTAAGATTTTAGATGTGAGATTGGTGAAAAAGTCCTAACTGCAAAAAACATTAATACTCAATACCTGGTTGAGCTTTAATACCTTGTTCTCGGAATGGATGCTTAACTAATGTCATTTCTGTCACCAAATCGGCTCGTTCAATTAGTGCATCTGGCGCGCCTCTGCCTGTTAAAATAATGTGGGTTTGTTCAGGTTTTTTTTCTAACCCGGAGATTACTTGATCTACGCGCAAATAACCTAGTTTTAATGCTATATTAACTTCATCTAGAAGAACTAATTTAAATTCGGGATTGCAGATAAAAGTTAGGGATTTTTCCCAGGCTTTTTGAGCTATTTCGATATCTCTATCGCGGTCTTGCGTGTCCCAGGTAAAGCCTTCCCCCATGGCGTGGAATTCTAACTGTTTTTCCCAGAGTTGAAAAACGGCTTTTTCTGCGGGTTCCCAAGCTCCCTTGATAAATTGTACTATGGCGACGCGGTATCCGTGACCGAGCGATCGCACAACCATTCCCAAAGCGGCTGTGGTTTTGCCTTTACCGTTACCCGTATTGACTATAATTAAACCTTTTTCTTTTGAGGAGTTAGCGATTCGCTGCGCCTGTACTTCTTGGCGGCGCTGCATTTTCTGTTTGTGTTGTTCGGCTGTTAAGCCAGTGGTTTCTTTAGTTTCCATTAGATTTTTAACCGCAAATGAACGCCAATAGACGCTGATGGATGCAGACTTGTTAGTTATTGCCAGACTAGCTGCAAGTTTAGCACGAAACCCGGTAAAACATCTTCTCCTGAAAGTTCTGCAGGAGATTCCAGTATTTCGACTTCTTGTCCTTGGCGATATATTTCAAATCGGCGGGTTTTGCGGTGGATTAACCAGCCTAGCTTTACTTGGTTATTCATGTATTCTTGCATTTTGTCTTGGGTATCTTTTAAACTATCGGTGGGCGACATTAATTCCAAGACAAAATCTGGGGCGATGGGAGGGAATTTTTGTTTTTGTTCGGCAGTAAGTGCGTCCCATCTTTCCTTTTTTATCCAAGAGACATCGGGAGAACGATTTGCACCGCTGGGCAGTTTGAAGCAAGTTGAAGAATCGAAACAAATTCCCAGTTTGGTTTGTCGGTTCCAAATTCCCAAATCAGTAGCTATTTCAAAGTTGTAATTTCCTGTTTCTCCTCCGGTAGGTGGCATGATGATTATTTCTCCTTTGGCGTTGCGTTCAAATTTGACATCTGGGTTTTCGCGACACAGTTGATAAAATTGGTCGTCGGTTAGTTTAACTATGGAGTTGAAGTTGATGGTAACTGATATCATGGTATTTTATCAGGATGCGTTGGGATTTTTCTGCCACATAATGTATGTGCAGGCGGATAAATGCCGAGCGATGCAGATGCTGTAAATATTATTGATGTGGAAAAGAGGATTTGATTAGTAGTTTTTGGGAGGCACTTGTGATATCATTATATCACCTACTTACAACTAGATTTACCTAGTTTTATAAAAAGCTTTTTGGAGAAAAGACTTACAGACATACCAATAATAAAATGCAATGTTGATTTCACTAAACAATTTAGGTACTCCCTCTAGTAAACTGGAGAATATCTTGTTTTTAAAATGCAAAGAATCTACGCCGATCGCAAAAAACAACAATCCCAAACCAGCTAACAGTATTTGGTAGGGAGTCAACTGTAGTTCTCGCCGAAAAAACCATCCGTAGGATGACAAAACAACGGCGTAAAAAAGACTTACTCCTAGCTTGGGAATTCCCTGTGCTACCATATATATATGAATTCTATAAATTTCATTTAGTAAAAATCCACCTGTTAACAAAGCCGAAAAGAGAAGAAATCGATTTTCTGAAGTGCGCGGTTGAATACTTTGAGCTAATTTATAGGTAAAAGTACAAACAATGACTGGTACAGAACATAAAATCTGGAAAGTCCGAGTTAACAAGGCGACATTGGGATTGGGGGAAAAATAAGGGTGAAAGAATAAATCGCTGACTTTTAAGCCGGAAAGTTGAGTAAAAATTATCAGCAGCGCCACTAGGAAGAAGGATAAACAATTTAGTCGGACAACCAAGCGAGAAATAGTCATCAGCAATTAATACCAAAAATTAGGTTTCCTTCCAAAATACAAAAAAATTATATCACCAATATCTCTGGAGATTTTGCTAAACTTAATCATGAGTGTTATCAAAATAAGGAGACAGTCATGCTGTCAGTGAAAGAAGCAGAATCGATCGTTCTAAATTTGGCGCAACCCCTCGACAGTCAGCGGGATGTAGAAACTGTAGACTTGCTGGCAGCATCGGGGCGCATTTTGGCAGCAGCCGTCACTGGTTCCCTGGATTTTCCTTATTGGGACAATTCGGCAATGGATGGGTACGCGGTACGCTTTGCTGATGTAGAAAACTGTAGCGCCGAAAAACCAGTGGTACTCGAAGTAGTTGAAGAGATTCCAGCCGGATATCAGCCTCAAAATACCGTCCAATCGGGGCAAGCGGCGCGAATTTTTACAGGTGGGGTGATGCCTGTCGGTGCTGATACGGTGGTAATGCAGGAAGAAACAAGGCGTGAGGGCGATCGTATTTTTATCTTGGTTTCTCCTGAAAAACCGCAAGCATTTGTCAGGCACAAAGGCGCTTTTTATCAAGCAGGAACAACTTTGCTAACTCCCGGTACAGTTATCAATGCCCCAGAAATGGCGGTGTTAGCAACTGCCCAGTGCATTCAAGTTCC
>NZ_JAUBQU010000164.1:0-9607 GCF_036701435.1 Microcoleus sp. Pol12A5 | reverse complement strand
ACCCAAATCCCTTCTCTTACTTGATGAATGAGAGGGAATTCTTATTTTCTTCTGCCTAGAGTGACAGAAGAGGGGTATTCCCAGTTTCTCAACAGAGAAAACCAATACTTGACCGATGTTCGATCGCGGGAAATGCGATCGGGCCAGGGTGCAGGAGGCATATCGCGCAACGGTGCGTCTTCTGTATCGCCTTTTCTACTGTACAGGAGGATGTGGGCAGACAGTGGCGGTGGCTTGCTTTCTTCCATCTGAAAAATAGGCAGGCAGAAAATCGCTTTAAATCAGTTTTTACAGCCGATTGCTTTCTGAGTCTTGGGAAAGCCAAAAGCTATTGGCGTGCAGGTGGCATTAATGCTGCCGTGAGCTGCAATCCCCTATATTCCCGCTTTCTCTATGACTGGCGCTGGGCGCGATATGGCGCTAGGCCGAATTTGGCATGGAAAAATTCGGCATCCCGTTTCCTCAATCTAGATTCTCAGGAAGAGATGGACGGCGTAGCAAGAATTGGTCAAATCCTCCCTCAAACCGCGTCATCCCCCAAAGGTTAGAGATGCCATCTATCTAAAGACTGAAAAATTCACAAATCACCTTCGGGAAACGTCTAACTAATAGAACAAAAAAAACCAACCCTGGAGTTGAAAAATTATGATTCGTCGTATTGCTTTCGTTAGTGGTCTCGTTATTCTCAATGCTTTTGGTTTCGCTACCGTAGCTCGTGCAGGTGAAGGTGGTGTAGCAGGTTCTGCGGCTTTCACTATTACCGGCGGTCAGGTTATAGGTGTGGCTGTCTCGGCTGCTGTGGGTAAAGAAAATGCTGCCGCTCATTCTTTCAACTACGATGCCGCCAATGCAAATGGCTTACAGAACTCAGCGTTTGCCATTGGTACTGCGGGTGCACTGACTATCAACACTGTTGGCGACCCGGCTGGCTTTAGCCTCAACACAATAGAAGACACCGATCGCGCTACCGCGCAAGACAATACCTTCACAGCAGGGTACACCATCAGACTGGGTAGTCTTAGCGGCAGTACTTTGATTACGAGTCCCTAGAACTGTTGAGAGTTGTTAGTTAGTAAGCTGACCCAACAATTCAATCAATTTTTCCCCTCTCAAAGATGATATGAGGATCTCAGCGGCTCTCGCCACAGGAAGTCAGGAAAGATCCTCATTAAGAGGGGTTTTTTTATCCGCAGTACCTTCTGATTAATAACAAGGACATTCCCCAGACGAAACCCCATGATAAATAATTCAAAAACTCTCAATCCAGTCACCACAATTGTTTTTATCGATGCTGGAGTCGAAAATTCCCAGCAACTTATTGAGGGTGTCATTCCCAGTGCAGAAGTCTTTGTCCTAGATGGGAGGGCCGATGGCATCGAACAAATTAGCCTGGTTTTACAACACCGTCAGAATATTGATGCAGTTCATATTATTTCTCACGGTTCCCCAGGTTGCTTGTATCTGGGAAATAGCCAACTGAGTTTAGATAACCTAATCCACTACGCCGCTCAACTGCAACAGTGGGATGTTGCTAACCTTCTCCTCTATGGTTGCAACGTCGCGGCTGGAGATGCTGGGGAAGAATTTATTACTAAGTTACACGCCCTCACCGGGTCGGAAATAGCCGCGTCTAAGTCCCTGACGGGGAGTGCAGCTAAAGGCGGAAACTGGGAACTAGAAGTCACAACAACCCAGATGCAGCCAGTGCTGGCACTGCAAGCCGAGGCTATGGCGAACTACGGCTCTGTTCTTGTTACCGAAGAAACTATAAGCCAGTGGAATGGCAACGACTCAATTCAGGCTTTTGGGGAGCCTGGAACACAAACCTATGGCCAAACTTTCACAGCAGCAGAATCATCGCTCCAATCGTTTAAGATTATATTAGACGACTATGATTTTGATCCCGATACAATAGATTTTAAAGCCTATGTAACGGCTTGGGATTCCAACACAAATGCTCCCACGGGTTCAATTTTATATCAGAGTGCGGCTCAATCCACGACTCATGGAGCAGGTTTTCAAACCTTCACTTTTAACTCTAACATCTCATCATTAACACCAGGACAAAAATATGCAGTCTTGATCAGTACAGAGGGGGTAACTGATGGGATTACAGGAGCTGGTGGGCAAGCAGGCATTTTTAGTGATGTTTATCCGGGGGGAGATTTTGTTTATCAGAATGCTCCGGCTCTTTTCACCCCTGGGTACGCTTCTATTCCTTATGATGCAGCTTTTGAATTGGTATATAGCCCTCCTGTCACTCCTGTCAACCTCACACCCAATAACGATGTTTTTCAAGGGACTGCAAATGCCGACCAAGTGAATGGTTTAGCAGGTAGCGACATCATCTACGGTAAAGCTGGAAACGATATCATTGATGGCGGCGATGGCAACGATATTGTCTACGGGGGCAATGATAACGATTTGCTAAACGGTGGTAATGGTAGCGATCGTCTTTACGGTGATGCGGGTAACGACCAACTCCTTGGTGAAGTGGGTAATGACATCCTCTATGGGGGTGATGGTGACGATCTCCTCAATGGCGGTGCAGGAAGCGATCAGCTTTATGGTAATGCAGGGATTGATACCTTTGTTCTGGCATCGGGAATGGGTATGGATTCCATCTACAATTTCCAAGATGGCGTAGACATAATCCGATTAGATGGAGGTTTAACTTTCGGCGCTTTACAGATTGCCCAAAGTGGCACTTCCACCTTAATTAAAATTGCATCAACCGGAGTCACCCTCGCTTCTTTAGTTAACACAAATTACGCCTTGATTGGAGAGGCTGATTTTATCGCTATCGCGCCTGTCGAATTGTCTTAATTCTGAAATAATCAGGTGCGTTAACTTCCGTTAGCGCACCCTTGATTCGGATTTTATAATTATTAAATATTCAAAATATTCATCTCTATAAATATTTTTTATTGCATCTATAGCGAGCCTAAATAAATTGTGTAATTCTTGTAATGGCAAACCCCCCGTGGTTGCCCCGATCCGTAGGGGTTTGCACGGGGCGCTACCCCTACATATTTGTAGAAATGATTTAGACGCGCTATAGATAACAATATTAAAGCCAGAAATTGAATTGTTATTAAATCATCAGGATCTCAGAGTTTAGTCACTGGATTAACTCATATATTTAATCCCTACTTGCCGCGCTTTTAATGATGATTAACCTCCTCAAATTTATCGTTAACCCCACTGCGCTCCTCTCAACAGCATACAATGGTAGTATTCTCGTCGGTTTGACTCTCCTTAGCATCGCTTACTCAACCCCAGCTATAGCAGAAACTCGCTCCAATTTACTCGACAAATCCAATCAACTGGATGCCTCTGCTGCGAGTGTTTCCGACCTTCCAGAAACGAGCCCTTTATCAGAAATACCCAACTGGTTTACTTCTGCTACAAAATTGGAACCCTCATCCCAAAATTTAGCCTCTGAACCTCAACCCACAGAACCCCAATCAACTAATAATCCTAACGGATTGCCCCAACCTTCAGCGCCATCTACTGACCCTGATTACATTATTCCACCTCCAAGCGCTCCAAGTGTTTCCGACCTTCCAGAAACCACCCCTTTATCAGAAACACCCAACTGGTCTACTTCTGCTACAAACCAGGAACCTTCATCCCCAAATTTAGCCTCTGAACCTCAACCCACAGAACCCCAATCAACTAATAATCCTAACGGATTACCCCAACCTTCTGCGCCATCTATTGACCTCGATTACATTATTCCATCTCGAATCGCTCCAAGCGTTTCCGACCTTCCACAAGCCACCCCTTTATCAGAAACACCAAACTGGTCTACTTCTGCTACAAACCTAGAACCCTCATCCCAAAATTTAGCCCCTGAACCTCAACCCACAAAACCCCCATCAACTAATAATCCTAACGGATTACCCCAACCTTCTGCGCCATCTACTGACCCCGATTACATTATTCCACCTCGAATCGCTCCCGACGAAAAAATCAGCCCATTCACGACCAATTTACCTCTCAATGACATTCCCATCAGCCATCTAACTGAATGGGAGTTTAGTGGTTTCAAGACTTTTGCTGACACCACAGACAGTGATATTTTTTTTAATGGCACTCTCAGACTTAACAGTCGAGTTATTGAAAGTTTAAGCCGAACTAATATTTATAGAGTAGACCAAAAAGGCACTTATTTTCAACTGCGGACTGTTCCCCTGGAACGAACAATTACAACGAAAACTACCGCACCCCAAACCATGACGGGGTTAGAAATTCAAATGAGTTTAACGGCCGCTTGTATTTTTCTCAATACTCCTAGTGACCAACAATGTACTTATACCCCAGGTTTAGTAATCGATCGCAATAGTATAGATCCAGAATTTTTCGTACCTACCCGCGTCTTTCAAACGTCTCAGGTTGGGGAGGTTGTCAAACCGGAAACTTTGGCTTTTATGCAGCTTCCCGGCTTTCAAGGGGGAACCAGCAGTCAACCGATTGGCGTCGATTTTTATTTTCCAAATTCTGGTGCTTATCCGGGAAACAGCCAATCCCAAAAAACCAAAGTTGAGAGAAAAGAAGAAAATGACTATACGATTGCAGGTACTGTTTCCCGAGTTCGTCAAGTTGTTAAAGCCAATGATAGAGAAGCCGTTTTAGGGCGGACTATTCGAGGATTTACTCTCTTTGTTGATGATGAAAATCGCTGGCTCAATACGGCAATTCAAGCGGGGGCGCAAATTTTACCCGATGTCATTCCTGACCTAGAAGGCAGTAAAAATCACGTTAATACTAATATCAACCGCAACTTATTTTTAGCGGCTAATAATACTCGTTTACCCAGCAGTAGTTTTACAATCTATTCCGCCGGACTCGGACGGGCAGAAAGTTTAACGCCTAATGTCACCAGCTTAAGTCAAGTTCCTAGAGCAAATTATAACAGCCTTTGGCTCGGTCTTTCTCCCGTGATCGATCGCAATATTGAAGATGGTCGAATCTTTTACGATCCAACAGGGCCGCAAGTCACCCTTGTCGATGCTGGTGCAGAAGGTGGAGCAAATACCAATGTACAGTTATTCTCTGCGGTTAACCAAAATCAGTATTCTACGGCCAATTTGCAGAATTTTTATGCCCAAGTTTATTTAAGCTTTTTACAGCAAGATGTCAACTTTGTTAGAGAAAGTATCTATGGGGAAAAAACCTCTTACTATCCTCATCTCAGCTTTACCGGAAACTGGACGGGAGGTGAAGATATCCTGCGATACTATACGGGTGTGATTGCTTCAGAAAAGCCCAAACTCTACCTCGGTGCTGATTACACCAGAAACACGCTAAACAATTGGAGTTTTCGCGGCGGTGCGATTGGTTATCTCAACCCCGATCGCGATTATTACAGCCAACTTTGGGGGAGTGTCGCCAAAACCTTTCGTTTCAGTAGGCGGGCAAATTTAACCTTATCAACTGGCTTCAATTATGCTCTCGATCGAGAAACAAGAATTGGTGATTTAGTTAGTATTTCACCAGCTAGTGAAGTTGCCGTTAGCGCTCGCCTGAATTGGGGAATTTTTTCTCTGGGTTTGACCAACTATTTTGGTGATATCCTGCCGAATTCCTACGACGATCTCTTACTCGCTGAGTTAACCATCCGTCCTCTAAGCACTCTCACTCTGTCTGGTTATATCGCCCCCATCGATAAAAACTCGACTCGCTCTCTCTACGGTGCTAGTGTAAGTTGGCAACTGGAAAATAACTACAACAGTCCTACCCTATCCCTCAATTGGCAAAATAAGCAATATGATTATGGTGATGATGCTTTTGGGAATCGTTTATTATTGAATGATAATGTTTTTACAATCCTTTTTCGCATTGGTTCTCCAGCTAATCCGCTCTCTCGTTAATCTTACTCAGATTAGAAGCGAACTAATCTGCTCAAATAAAAAATCCGACTTCTGGCTCATCCCAGCCTGTGAACCGTTTGAGAAAATCTAAGCCAATAGGGACTCTCACCGAGATTACCTACTTTGCGAGTTAATCTGCTTCGGACTGCAGTGCCATAATATTTTAGGGCACTAAGTACGGAAGAACCGGAAATACCGATGCTATGGGAATTGCCAGTATCTAGGGAAGCAGTCAAATCAAAAGATCATAAGCTGCTACGCAGCTTAACAGTGACGCAGGGTTCTTAGGGAAGAGTTGAGGGGCGATCCTCAACCCTTACGCGCTAAAAATATTCGTGTTATTTTCGATCGTCGATACAGGGCGAATAATTTTTGACGATCGACAAACAGTTCCGTCCATCAGCCGTTCTCTCGTAACTAATACTATCTGCGATGTCTTTAATCAATTTTAGACCCCGCCCGCCCGGAGAGTGAATATCGACTTTTTCCGAAATATCTTTGATTTTTTTCTCTAAATCAAATGGATCGCCCGAGTCCCAAATTTTAATCTCTAAAGATTCAGCGAACACTGCCACCTGAATGTCAACAGGCAAATCCGCTGGTTTGCCCTTATGGGCGTGACGCACCGCATTCGTAAAGCCCTCAGCCAAAGCTAACTGGCACCGTATCCACACACTTGTAGGAATTCGCGAGTCGTACAATTGTGCAAACCACGACAAAACCCAGCTTAATCCATTCAGACCTGTATTGACTTGAAGATCCGCTTTTTTTAGCATCGGCAACTTTTCGGAACCCTTTAATTCAATCACGCTCACCACAGAAGTTCTTCATCGGCCGGTGGGCAAAATACAACTAGATAAAATACAACGAGACAAAGTATAACGGCGGCAAAATTGAGTGGTACTTTGAGGATACTAGCTTTGGTGGGCTGTCGATCAATGTCTAATCCACTAATCGGTTAGTCAGTATACCATAAATAGCACTTTCATGTCAATCAGCACCTGTGGCAAATAAAAGTCTATAAAAATTTATATTCTGAGTATAAACTGAGTGAAGTTCGATCGCGCCAAATTTCTATCAAATTTTAACGTAAATTGAACTCAACGACCCGCCGTCAAAAGCAATTACCTCAAAGCGATGTCAATAAACTATACTCAATCTCAGACAAGGGCGCTGACAGGATATATTTTAAATGACCCCCAGACCTTGAAAAACTTGTAGTACCTAAGTGCCCATGTTTCAAATTCTGGTTATTGACGATGATACGGCTGTTCAGGAACTGCTGAGAAGAACCCTGAAAAAACAGGGTTACGAAGTAACAGTAGCAAGTAATGGCGAAGACGGTGTAGCCCAGGCGCAAAAATTGCGTCCGGCCCTGATAATTTGCGATTGGATCATGCCGCGCTTGACGGGCATAGATGTCTGTCGTCGAGTTAAGGCAGATCCGGATCTGTCAACTACACAATTCTTTTTGTTGACTTCTTTGGGTTCGATCGCCGATCGAGTCAAAGGTCTCGACGCCGGTGCCGACGATTTTATCTCGAAGCCGATCGAACTCAACGAGTTACAGGCAAGAGTACGCGCGGGATTGAGGCTGCACCAACTCAGCCGAGATTTGAAAATAGCCAAGCAAAGTCTGGAAGCAGAGTTAGCCGAGGCGGCCGAGTACGTGCAATCGCTGCTGCCAGATCCTATGACGGAACCTTTCAGCATCGAAGCAAAATTCATTCCCTCCCGGCAGTTGGGGGGAGATTGCTTCGACTACAACTGGCTAGATGCCGATTATTTGGCGATTTACTTGCTCGACGTAGCCGGTCACGGTTTGCGGGCGGCGCTACCTTCGGTGGCCGTGCTGAATTTGCTGCGATCGCGCACGCTCCCCAACATAGACTATTACAAACCTAGCGACGTTTTGCGCGCCCTCAACACCACCTTCCAGATGAGCTACCAAAATGACAAGTATTTCACCATCTGGTACGGCGTTTACAACCGCATTTCTCGCCAGCTAGTTTATGCTAGCGCCGGCCATCCACCGGCCGTGTTAATTTCCCAGTCCCCTGCGAGCACCGCTAAAATCCAGCGATTAAAAACCCCCGGAATGCCGGTCGGGATGTTCCCCGACGCCCCCTATGTCGATAATTGCTGCGATGTCGAGGATTTGAGCACTCTCTACATCTTTAGCGACGGGGTATACGAGATCCACCAACCTGACGGCAATATCTGGGGGCTTGACCCTTTCGTAGATTTGTTAGCAGCTTACAACGGTGCAAGTGCCGACCAGTTAGAGCTGGTTTTGAACTACATTCAAAAGTTGAACGCTAAAGCAGTTTTTGATGATGATTGGTCTTTACTCAAGGTAAACTTTGGCTAGCTGACTTCTTGCATTGCATCTGCGACCAAATAGCAAGAAGGCAGCATTCCAAAGATTTAGCTAGTTGAGAGAATTTTGCTATTAAAAGCATCGCGGGTCTGAAATATCTCGAAAACTCGATCCATGCTGGTGAGTTCAAATAAGATGCGGATTTGCTCGTTGATAGAACAGACAACTAATTGACTCCCAGCGGCCCGGACTGTTTTGAGCGCCAAGACTAAAGCGCCTAAACCAGAACTATCCATAAATGTCACATCAGTGAAGTCTATCAATACCACATCGGCTCCCGCTTCCACTAGGTCGCTAATCTCTTGGCGGAATTGACTTGCCTTGGTGCCGTCTAAAATGCCAGAGGGCTGAATAATTTTAACTACAGGACTCATATTTTGCAGTGGGAATGTCAGAATTTCTAGCCAGACTAGGCTAGTATAGCTGCGAGATGGACTCCGATCCAAATAAGAGAGGGGAAAGCGCCAGAGCCTGAGAGCGGGAGAAGAGTTTTGAGTCCAAAAGATGGTGCTCGTCGCGGATCCTAACGCCGATCGGAGTCGCAGCGCTTCGCCGGGAGTAAATTTGGAGATAGGGACAATCTTTGTTCTGCCGAATGCCCTTCTGGTATTAATCAAACTCGGCTAACTTTGGCCCGGTAGAGGAGTTTGTCGCCTTGTCTGTACCCTGTGTAGCGGACTTTGACGGGTTCTCCGGGTTCGGCTGTTCCTTCCATGAGCAGGTGTTGTTCAGGGTTGTAGGGAATCTGGGCTCCGACTGGGGCGATCGACTCCACTCCCCAATGCTCCAATAACTGCTCGACGGGCCGCAGCAAGGGCAGTAGTTTCTGAGCCCGCAAGTTGTGATTTTCCTGAGCTTTGCTCGCTGCAGTCGGCCACTGCAACATCCAAGATTCTAAAATTTGCACGCTAGATAGCTGGAATTCCTGCATTAAAGATTCTCGCTGCTGTTCGATCGAAGCTTGCAAGCGCTGATATTCTTGTTCTACGGCTGTCGGTAGTGCCTTTTCTAACTCTACATAGTTTGGCGCCAAGGTTGCGAGCAGTTCGGTTAAGGAAATTTGCAAAGCTTGACTGATTTTGAGCAGGATGTCGGCTCGGGTTTGCAAAGCTAAGCCGCGACGCAGGCGACTTAGCTGGATCTCGGAAACTCCTGCTTTTTGGCTGAGTTCTCGATCGCTCGAAAGCCCCGCCTGTTCCATCAGGCGTTGCATTTGAGGAGCATAATCTGGAATATTGGCAGTCACGAAAAACTCATCCAAATTAATAAATGGACATATCCCTCTTCTGTCACTCTAGGCAGAAGAAAATAAGAATTCCCTCTCATTCATCAAGTAAGAGAAGGGATTTGG
>NZ_JAUBQU010000300.1:0-1238 GCF_036701435.1 Microcoleus sp. Pol12A5 | reverse complement strand
TGACTCTAATTTGCTGTTCATTGTTTTTCGTCAACTTTGCTCTCGATCGCTATATCATACATCAATTCAGCAACGCCGTTTTTTGAAACACCTCTGCAATGACAATAGCATCTGAGTCAATCCGGTAAATAATTCGCCACTGTTTACCGGCTTCACTATCATCGATCCGCAATTCGTGGCAGTGAGGGCTGATGCTTGGCATAGGCCGAGAGACAGGCATGGCTAAAATTTCTCCATTTTGTAACATCCTTAATAAAATCCCTGCCTCAATTCGCGCTAAGGCGGAAAAAGGGGGAGTTTTTACGGAGCCTCTGATGAGCCAAACAACATCTTTGTTCTCGCCTTGGGATTCCATAAATTAAGTAGTCTAGTCATAAAGTTTACACATATGTCGTATCTGACATAATTATAGCGCCAGATAACTAAAAGTGGTAGAAGAGACTAAAGATTGCCGAATTTCCTCTCAATTGGTAAGGTACGCATTGCCAGCCCAGTCAAGGTGCGATCGACTGATTTGCGTCATTCTAGGCGGTGGCGATCGGCAATAAACCTGGTTTATTGCCGATCGCTTTTTAAAAGAATCAGATTTAACGATTGCCCGCTACCCAATTTCAAGCGTTTGAGGGATTTCTTCACAACCTTAACAGGGCTGGCATCGCCCACCCTACAACTTAATACTTCCTCTCCTGGGGTTCAAACATCGTAATCGCCACCGGCATATAAGCCAAATCAATCCCGGCAGGCGAATAATACGCCATTGTATGCTTCAAGAAATTGCCGTCATCGCGCTCAGTAAAATCTTCCCGCGAATGAGCTCCCCGACTTTCCTGCCGGTTCAAAGCAGAAGTTAAAATCATTTTGCCGACAATTATCAAACTCCGCAACTCCAAAGCTTCCACAATTTCCGTATTCCACAACTTGCCTTTATCGTCTAAGTAAACATCCTCATATTTTCGCTCTAAATCCTCCAATTTCTTTAAACCTTCCTGCATCAATTCGGCGTTACGAAATACACCACAATACTCAGTCATAGTATCTTGATACTGCTGCCGCACTTGATTGATGCGGTATTTTCCCGGACGTTCTAAAAGTGCCTGAATTTGCTCGCTGGCTTCCTTGATATAACGCTGTTCGTCTACGGCAGGCAACTTGCGATTTTGTACGAATTGTGCTATGGTTGCGCCAGTAACTTTGCCGTAAACTACGCATTCCAACAGCGAATTGCTGCCCAAACGGTT
>NZ_JAUBQU010000299.1:0-1238 GCF_036701435.1 Microcoleus sp. Pol12A5 | reverse complement strand
CGCTGGAACGATCGCATCAACAAAGCTAAAGCTGCTCAAAGGCTCGATTTAGCTCAAGCCGCCCAAGAGCGGCAAGCAGCTTTGCTGCGTCAGGGAAATCAGCGCTGGGGTCAAATGCAAGGCTGCAAAGAACGGATTGAAAAAGCAAAAGAACTGTACCGCCAAATTCAAGTACGGCGAAAAGAAGTCCGAGCAAAAGCGGCCGAAGCAGCAACTCGCACTACCACTAAAACAGAGCAGAATTGGGATACAAAGGGTTGGAATCAGAGTTCTAATTATAGCAGTTTTACGGCTGCAGACCCTTTAGAAGAAAAGTTTCAGCGCTGGGAAGCAGACGAAGAACTCGATCGAATGAAGCGGAATATAGGCCGATAGTTACCAAAGCATTCCAATCCTTTAGGGACGGGTTCACCCGAAACTCGGATTCCCAATGCAAATATTCGTCAACCCTCCCGACTCTCAGGTATTGCGATCGCTCACTCAGACTTGATAGAATTACCATTCTCAAATTGTAGGGACAATTAATCAATCATCCCTACAATATTCTCACCTACTTAATTAGCGTTGCATATTTATGCAATAAGCAAAAGCTCTAATCAAGTAAAAAAATCCATGATTTGTCCCGGCTGTCAATCCACCAATCTGACGGGGTGACAACCCCCTCATGTGAAAAAGACGAATTATGAATCAACAAACAGTTTTTTAACTTAAATCGCTGTGGTTATTCACAACGGTTGCTCTGCTTGAGAAGGTGGCTCTTCTGGCAGCGGAATAAACTCTGTCTCTTGAGGAACCTGACCAAACCGTCCCTCTCTCCAATCGAGTTTAGCTTGCTCAATGCGCGAGTGGCGACTCGAAACAAAATTCCACCACTTATGGCGCTCACCAACAGGTTCACCGCCAATCACAATACAGCGAGCCTTGCCTGAAGCAGAAATGTTTACTTCAGTACCGGAAGTGAGCACTGCCAACCGATGTTGTTCCAGAGGCACTCCATCGATCGCAAGCCCCTCTGTTACGCTGTAAACCGCCTGTTCGCTGTAATGGCCCGGTAAGGTAAATTCTCTCCCAGCAGTCAGTTGCACGTCCAGATAAATCATGGGCGAAAATATTTGAACTGGGGAAGTGCGACCATAGGCCTCACCCGCAATTAGGGTGAAGGAAACTCCTGCATCCTCCCAAACAGGCAGTTCAGTTGCCGGATGATGCCGAAACCAGGGGTCGGTTTCTTCGTATTC
>NZ_JAUBQU010000029.1:0-64876 GCF_036701435.1 Microcoleus sp. Pol12A5 | reverse complement strand
CCTATTATTGAGACCTCCGCTCAAAAATAGTGACAGCGCATTTGGCAGAGAAGATGTCAAGCGAGAAAAGTAGCTGCTCGCTTAGACGTTACTAAAAGTCTAGTTCAAAAACTGGTCAAGCAACAACAAACTGAGGAAAATTCACCTCCCAAACAGAGGGGAAAACCCCGATTCAGTCATTTAAATGATGCAGAAACGGAAGTGAGAGAATGCTTTAGCTCGTCATCCCAATGCTACTTTGAGCGAATTGTGTGAATGATGGGGATAGAAGACTGGAAAATCGGTGAGTCGGACCGCCTGTGTCGCCCCAAAAAAAATTAGGGCTCACTCGAAAAAAAACATGGTACAGTAGCCAAGCCGGAACAGAAAGAGTACAAAAACTAAAAGTTGAGTATTGGGAAAAACTCCGAAATATCGAGACCCAAAACAAGCATATTTTTAGACGAAACAGCCATGATGCGCTCGTTTGGTTAGAAGTCATGCCCATGCTCCTTTGGGGACAAGAATAGGAGAAATCAAACCATTTTATGGAGGAGCGTTCGTCCCAGCTATTCGCGCAATTAGTCTTAAGAAAGTGCTGGCATTAATGACCCTGAATGACTCAATGGACGGTCCAGCATTTTCTGTATTTATTAAGAAGTTTTTATGCCCTCAGTTGTGGCTCTTGTGCGGTAGTAGTAATGGATAATTTACCCGCCCATAAACTAACCTCAATCAATTCAATGATTGAAAGCGTAGGTGCAAGGCTTATTTGTTTATCCCCTTACTCTCGTGATTTTAATCCTATTGAAATGTGGTGGTCGCAGCTTAAATCTTTTTTGCGAATGTTGTCTCCCAAGACCCCAGAGATGATTGGCAGGATCATAGGAGTTGCCCTTAATTTGATGAGTCCGAACCATTTAAGACATTGGTTCACTCATTGCTGCTACTATACCTCATAGCATAGGAAAGTGCTGTAATATGGTGTCTTATTAAACCATCATTTTGCCTATTCAGGACGGCGAATGTCTGAGGGGTTTGGCCCATCAGACATTCGCCAACAGTTTCTTTCTATCGCCGATTTTTATCTTAACTTTTTGAGTTTCTTCAAGTGCGATCGCCTCAAATTTTCCACCAACTGCCGCAACTGCTTCAAATTACCCGCTTCGCCGCCATATTTCCACCGCACGTAAGCTTGCGAAACTTCATCAATCACCTCAGCTTCATCAGTTGCATGATTGCCGCGCATTGCCTCAGCATACTCCAAAGGCGTTTGAGCTTTCTGCTTGACAAATCCCCTACTCGCCAAATCCTTCAGCATTTCCTGATAAACCCCCTCCACCGGCGGCAACTTCGCCAGCCAGCGGCGGTGGCGCCACTTGCGCCACAGTTGCCAAATTAACCAGCCAATAAAGCCAAAGGCGATCGCAGCAATCAAGCCAGTAAATAACCCCACCCAGCCCTTAGCAAACTGTCCCAGAAACCAGCCCACAATCAAAGTTATCCAGCCAATTACAAAACCTATGACTGAATCGAGCCCGCTTCTGAGAGGAGTCGGTAGCCAACCCGCGATCCACTTCCAAAATGATTCGATCGCACTAAAAGTCTGGTTGTCTTCCACCGAAGCCGGAATCAGCGGATAACCGGGAATCGGATTAAAAGCAAACCAGCCATTATTGGGAAAATATACCTCCGTCATCAAGAAAGCATCGGTATTTTTCACAACGTAGTAACCAGTAAATGGGTTGAATTCTCCCGTATCGAAACCCCCCGCCAGTCGCGCCGGAATCCCGATCGACCTCAGCATAATTGTCAGTACCGTCGAAAAGTGGTCTGGATATCCACCTGTAACTTTTTTGCCATCCTGGGTATTTTTGTAACCAAACAGAAAACCCTCGACTAAATCTTCACCTTCCTCTAAGTAAGGCAAAGCTTTTTCTATTTTGTAATTAGGATTTTGCTTTAAATATTGAGCTAAGTACAAAGCTTTTTCGTAAGGAGAATCGATCGGTCTGTCTGACTGAGATACTCTAGTTCTTGCTGCCAATATTTCTTCAGTTTTTTCTCGCACCTTCTGGGCAATTTTAGGCGGCACATCCAAATAGAACTTGCGAATATTTTTCGGGTAATTAGTACCAGTTTTTCCTAACAAAGCTCGATCGCGAAAAGGCACATTTGAAATCACCGTATAAGTCACGCCCTCCGCTAATTCCAAAGGCGATCGCAAACCCCCCTCGGCATCAACCGCCACCTCTGTCGTCGGAAAATAAAGTTCCCTCGGCTTGTTTAAAGCCGGAATCAAATTCGGCAACTGAGCAACAATAGTATAACTTTGAATCACCTCTTGAGTGCGAGGCGCATTGGGAAAAGGATTCAGATAAAATTGATAAGACCAGCGAGGTCTATTCACCTTTTGAGCTTGTTCGTTGCGAGAAATTTCCCAACCCTGACCGGTGTATTTGTCGAATCCCAACACCCGCCAAAAACCCGCAGCCTGCGATCGCACGCGCATCACCACTTGGGGTTTCATTTCCCCCCGCAAATTTTGATTAATGCGCTGGTTGAAACCGTAATAAAAAGTAGAGTCTACCTCTCCTGGCCCAGAGTCTGGGTTTCTCCCCCTTCCTCCGCCAGTCCCTTTTTCATTTCCCCCTCTGACATACCCTGGATTCAGAATGCTGCGCGAGTCAAACTCCCCCTGATATTGAATAGGAGCACTCACCGGAAAAGTCCGCAACTGATAGCCAGGGAGGCGCGGCAAAAACGCAAAAATAGTCAGCCCCAACCCGACAGTTATCAGCAGCAGCCAACCAAAATACTTTGGGGATAAAGTAGCAGCAAATAGCGACAGGCTTTCATTTTTCCCTTTACCTTGTGCTTTTTCGCCAATGGATTCTGGCTTCACAAATCCCAAGCGCGATCGATAATCCAAAACCAAAGTCGGAAGCGCTAAAGCCAAAAACACCAACAACAGCGGCGCAAAAGTCAAGGTTTGGCTGAGAGTCGCTGCTACCCCTAACAAAATTAGCCCGATTACCATCGAGTAGCCTAAATCCTTGCGGCGAGGCAAATCGAAACTGTGCAGCACTTGAAGTTGGATTAACAGTTGCGCCAAAACTAACCGCGTATCATTCAATTCTCCCACCAAGCGGCTAAAAAAAGCGAACAGCGCCACCAGCATTCCAATAGCTATGCAGAACTTAGCAGCGACATTGCGATCGCGGCGGCGATACCAACTCCAAGTTGCTCCCACAATACTAACAGGCACAGCCCACAGGTTCAGGGCTTCTTCAGCAGCAACGTCAGTAGCTACAATTCCCACAATTACCAACAACTGAACTAGGATTCGCAGCAGTAAAGAATCCTCAATCACCGGCGGAGGCATGGCCTCAATCTGCTCCCACAGCTTACCCAAAATAGGTATATTTCGCAGGTTATCAGTTGTCATGTGCACCCATCCAAGTCAACGAGCAGTAGATTGTAGATTGGAGATTTTAGATTTTAGATTGACTCCACCGATGAATCTGCGGGCTTTAACTAATATCTAAAATTTTTGGCTTTCCACGAAAGTAGTCGAGGAATTGCATTTGTTTTTGTGTGAGGTCAAACCAGCGAGTAAAAACCTAAGTTATTTACTCTAAATAGACCTTTCTAGTTGCTATCTTGTCCTGCCCAAATTGGACGAATAGCAAACATCAAAGGTCTAGTCTCGAAGTTTTGGAATCGAACTTCTAGAGCATAAGTCTTGTTCGGTTGTGGGTCAAACAACTCCACACTTAAATGCCCGGAATTCGGACGCTGTGCAGTTGCTTCGGCATCTCCTCCCTTGAGTTCCAAACTTCCTGCCCCCGGAAATTGGCAGTCAACTCTTAAACACGGCATTTGCTGTTCTCTGTTGCGGTTCGACAGGTATTGAGCTTCCAGAGTTAGCGAACCCAAACCAGTCAGCCACTCCCGCGAAACAGGCGGCTGATTCACAGGACAATCCAAAGTTAGAGACTCAATGATTTCCCTCGCGGCCAACAGCGACAGCACCATTTGTTGATCGGTACTCGCCGCTTCGTAAGTCGGGAAATCTTCTAAATCTAGAAGTCCCCGCAAAGAACCTCGAAGCACTAAACCAGCTAACTCGTTGAGTTCGTGAGACTGGCCCGGAAACAAGCTATCTACAGCGCGAACTAACTTCGATCCTTGCCGCAGCGACGACATTACCAGTTCCTGACAAGGTTCTAGCAGTTGAGCAAAAACCCCTTGGGCGATCGGAATTGGCAGGCGGCCCCACCTGATATTTTGTAGTTGGGGAGTCCAGAGGTGTAGGGGAGGAACCCATTGCGGGGCTACATCGTCTGGGTAATCGTGGTCGTAGCTTTTGAATTCTGTTTCCCAGGGGAACAGCGGCGGGTTAGATTCAATTTCGGCTCTAAGCCTTTGTTTTAACAAGGTCTGAAAACGGTCTTGCACGGTCGGTATTTCTCCAATTGTCTGCGGTTGTGCGGGTGCACTGCTGTGCGCCCCCACTTGATAGTCCAGCGGGTCTGGTTCGTCCCATTCCCAGTATTCCACCCCGGAATTCTCTTCTGTGTCGCCCCACTCTTCTGAGCCAGGGGACTGATTGAGGTTTTCCTCATCTTCGCTAGAGGCATTCGCGATCGGCGCCTGCAATATCCAGTCTAAAAAATGGCGATCGAAAGCCTCTGCATCCCTGTTCGTTTCGTTATTCATCACTAGATGCCCCTTCTCCGGAATCTGAACGATTTCGCAATTCCCAGGCAAGTTCCAGCAATTTAAACCACCGTTTCTGTACCTGGGCTACCGTGCTGCCGAGGCTTTGCGCGATCGCTGACTCTGACAGACCTTGTTGTTTCAACTTTAGCAAACGCTGTCCTTCTGGGCCAATTTGCTCGCCAAACGCCTGCCACTGAGAAGGCAGCAAACCCAAATTGCGGTCTAAGTCTGCTTCCAGCCACTGGTGAACGAGTTCCCAGCGGTGCGACATGGCGAACCTGAGCAAATGGTACTTGAAGCGCTGCTGCAAATAGTCTCTTTGGCGGGGAGTTATGCCCAAAAGCGACTCTATTTCATTAGTCGGTAAGTCTTGCAAGCGCAGGACGAAGTAATCGGCGCAGTCTTGTTGATTGCGCTCTTTCAAGTAAGCCACTAATTCGTCAATCACGTTTTGCCGCAGAGATTCTGACTCGTCGCCTAGCGGACGAATTGCCGTCGAACCCTGTCCGGCCATCGCTTCCCGCACCGAGTGCACCGAGGTGTCGTTCCAAGTTTGGTCGGAATCTGAAGCCCCTCCGTCGGCTGCTTGTTCCATATCTACGGAGGTTTCTTTGGGCTGCTGCTGGGAAAATGTTTGGGCTCGTAAAATAATTAGTTGCTGGCTGCGGTTCCGAGGTAAAGGAATGCGCCGCTTGCCGAAGCGCTCTACAAAGGCCATGTACTCTGCTAGTTCTAAGCGAGTGCGGGGACTGTAGGTGGGTGGCAGTTGGGTTTCGCGCCGGAATGCCTTTAAAGCTTCGAGATAAAATCCTTGCAAAAAATCTTTGATCAGTTCTACTCGCGCCTGATAGCTAGACTGTACCTGCGGAGGAGTGATGTAGCGATAAACGATCGCGCTGAGGGTACTGTGCAATTCTACTCGTCCGGGCCCGGATCCTAAATTGTAATAGTGGAGGCATTGTTGCAAGCGGTGCTGAGCGAGGCTCTGGGCTGAACCTTCTATATCTCCAGAGGCTTGAATCCGCTGGCTTTCTGTGCATATCCTGTTGACTTCTGCTGCGAGTCGCCCTGCTACATCTTGGCAGTTCTGCTCAGACGCGCGAGTGGACTTTTTGAGTTCGTCTAACAGCAGTTGAAATATGGTTTCCACGCTCTGGCAGATTTCCCGCATGATGGTTTACAGCTAACAATGAAAGTACCACAGTTAGTAAAAGTATGGATAAATCTTTCCTACCGCTACTTTACCCCGTATTCCCCAGATAGGACAAACTGCAATGCCCTCTTTCTCCTCCTTCGCGCAAACACAGAGGACTGCTTTTTTTTATCTGTCCGGGAGGCGCCATCCGTTAATAACCAGGTTTAAACAGTTGCCACTGCAACGATGCTTCATCAGAGTGTCGGGTTTGACATAAGCCTTCATGCGAGCCGAAAACGCTACACTGCCGTTGATACCTTCGGCTTAGTGCTGTGGTGGTCACAGCACCGCAAGTCTCGCTGAAGGTGAAGCGAGCAAACAGGTTCTCTCTTTCGGTCTACTAGATGGGGCCAAGGGTTTCACGGCTGTATTTGATCTGGGTCTTCAGCCACTTTTGCCATAAAGTCTCGACGGCGATCGCCCCTCTGTTTCTTGGCAGCATCCTTGAGCGTCTATCTAACGGTTTGACTCAATATCCTTTCTAGCATCACAATCACAGAGGTCAGCACTGCTCATGTCAGAAAATCTGTTTCCTAGCCTTCTAGGATAACTGGGGTATATTTAATTCCAAGTCCCCTATGTCGTCATTTAAAGCAGCCCACACAATTAAGTGTGTGAGATGTTTGTTAACTAAGACATAAATTCCTTGATTTTTACTAACAACCAGAGGGCAGCCTTTTTATATAGCGGGATCGAGCGGGGGCTCACCTGCCGCCCAATCGGTGCGATCGCCAAACAAAGGCGCTTGGGAACAATAAGTTTGATTGCATCTATCTAAGGGTATCAATATTGCAATTACTGTAACCTGAAAAGCAGATATTTTACTAAAGTGCGATTGTCTTCGATCGTCCTCTGGGTTGATGTAAGTTGCTGGCGTAATTTGTTCTAATAAATGTAAAGTTAGAGCTGAAGGAAAAATTTTCAATGCGTAAGTTAAACATAGGCTTATCGGACGAGCAGCGTGCAGGCGTTATCGAACTATTGAATCACGACCTGGCAGATGCTTATCTGCTGTTAATCAAAACCAAAAAGTATCACTGGGATGTAGTGGGCCCGCAGTTTAGATCGCTCCACCAGTTGTGGGAAGAACACTATCAGGCGTTAACAGTAAATATCGATGCTATGGCCGAACGGGTGAGAACTTTAGGTGGCTATCCAATTGGTACTGCTGAGGGTTTTCTGAAGTATGGCTCGATTAAAGAACATATCGGTGATTTGCCTTTGGCTACGGAAATGGTATCGCGTTTAGTTGACGACCACGAACTGATTATTCGCAATCTCCGCCAGCACGTCGAACAGTGCGGTGAAGAGTTTAAGGATGACGGAACTGCAGACTTTTTGACGGGTTTGATGGAACAGCACGAACAAATGGCTTGGATGTTGCGCTCGTTTATTGAAGGGGAATCCCTTGCGCCAGACGGCCAACAGCCACAAGCTCAAACTCCTACAGCTTCTCACGCTTAGAGAAATTAAGTAGGAGGAACAAGGAAAAAGGGAAAATTTATATTTTTTATTTAACCCTCTTTCCTGATTCTCGATCGACCAATCAGGCAGAATTAAACGCTCTCTAGCTTCCTCAAAAACCCGGTTTCTTCAAAAAACCGGGTTTTTTAATGTCGGGTTGATGTAGATTTTCTATTTTCTAAACTATGAAATCGCATTCTTTCGTATACCTGCGATGGCAACATTCTGTGAGCTTTCGTCCGCGTCTCAATCCTGGCCAGTGTCGTCCCTTCACTCGATTCTGATGCTTGTTTTAACTCTAACCTTGATTCAGTTAGCGGTGTAACTATTATTTTTAATATACTTTCTATTAAGAGCAGGTACAAATTGTGGCGCAAAAGTGCCATTAATAAATCTTCTTTGAAAGCTCGATACAGCCAAGATAATGTACTCCGGTGATTGCCGCTGCGGTTGCTTTTGACAGCTAAGTAAATGTAAAAATTGCTGCTAGACCACCGATAAATGCTGCTGGGAATGTCGGGATGTTGCTGCAGGATATCTGCCATAATTAAAGAATGAGATTTTGCCATTGCTGCATAGTTGCTAGACATACTGCTGGCAATCTGCCGATAGCCAACTAAGTATTCTGGTACGACTTTAAATTGATAATGTTCGGCTATGCGGAGGTGAAGTTCCCAGTCTTCGCAGCCTTGAGCGTTTTCTAGTTTAAGTTTGCCGTTGTAACCGCCGACTTTTGCAAAACAAACGCGGCGGATTAGAGATGAGCTGGCATTGCCTATAAAATATTTATAAATTAATGATGTGTAAACTTCTCCTTCGATGGTGGAGTTATAAAATCCACCTGTGAGCAAGTCTTTTTCATTTATATCAACCGACCAGGAATAGACAACTCCGACAGAGGGTGGTGAGAAAGTCAGGCATTTTACTTGTTTTTCTAGGTTTTGCGGATACCAAATATCATCGGCATCGATGGGAGCAATATATTCGCCTTTGGATTTTTCAATTGCTAGGTTGCGGGCGACGGCGACGCCGGCATTTGATTGGTGGAATAAGCTGAGCCTGCTATCTTTTTGAGCAAAAGATTGGACTATTTCGGCTGTTGTATCTGTAGAGCCGTCATCAACTACTAAAACTTCTATGTTTTGATAAGTTTGAGATAAAACAGACTCTAAGGTTTTAGCAATAAAATTGTCAGCGTTGAAAGCTGGTATGATGACTGAAACTAATGGCTGATTTAAAGTGTTTTGTGAGGAATTCATGTAATGTAAAAAATGGTTTAGGTAAAACTTTTGGTTCACAGGGAGCTGGCTAAGGGTATGTTAGCAAATTACCAAAGCTCGATCGTACAACGTCGGAAATTTTAAGACGTATATTTAAAATATATTGCCAAAACTCATAAAATGTGCATTGAGTCCGCAGTCGCGATCGAGACTTGGTGCAGGAGTATCTCGCGGATGAGGTCTCTAAAATAAATTGTACCGCGCAAGTCCTGACAGCTTCCGGGTGTCCGTATAAACGATGTTTGATTTTATACGGTGTGCTTACTTATAAAATCAAAGTCTTGTGCATTGCAACACAGCGGCATCAAAATGCTGCTGGGGCTTTTTCCCAAGTTTACACAAACAATGATATATTTAAAGATTTTGTAAAGCTGTTGTCTACCTCAGGTCAGTCTCAGCAAGATATGGCGTAAAATAGAGGTAAGAATGGGGAAAATCAAATCGAAAATACCAAAAAAAATCTAGTTGAAGACAAACAGAAATCGAGTTATAAATAAAAAAGTAGAGCTGATTTTACCCTTCGTAAAGTAGCACCAATAAAATTCCAGCAAATTTTAGCCCCTGCAATTTAAACAATTTAGGTAATGATTTCTACCGCCGACCCCACTGTATCCGTTATTATCCCAGTCCACAACGGGGGCGCTTACTTCCGCACCTGTTTGTCAAAACTGGCTCAAGCTGTGCCCAGGCCGATCGAGATTATTGTAGTAGCAGATGGCGAAAGCGACGGTTCTTGGCGTCTGGCCAAGGAATTCGGCGCCAAAGTCATCAGGATTCCCGAGTGCGGGGGGCCAGCGCGGGCAAGGAATTTGGGTGCCCAAGCTGCAAAGGGAGATATTCTATTTTTTGTGGATGCTGATGTCGCTGTTTGTCCAGAAGCCGTGGGCTATGCGATTTCGGTGTTCAAAAATAATCCTTACTTAGCTGCTTTCATTGGTTCTTACGACGATGCTCCTGGAGATCCTGATTTTCTATCGCAGTACAGGAATTTGCTGCATCACTACGTACACCAAACAGGTAACGAAGAAGCTTCGACTTTTTGGGGCGCTTGCGGAGTGATTCGCCGGGAAATTTTTTTGCAAATGGGTGGCTTTAATGAGAGTTACCGCCAAGCTTCGATCGAAGATATTGAGTTCGGCTACCGTTTGAAACAAGCAGGTTATAACATTCGGCTGTGCAAAACCTTGCAGGTGAAGCATTTAAAGCGGTGGAAACCTATGGGTATGGTGAAAGCTGACTTTTTCTACCGAGCACTGCCTTGGACAGAACTGATTTGGCGCGATCGCAAATTGAATAACGACCTCAACTTGCAAGTTTCAAACCGCATCAGCGTGATTTTAATTTATGCAGTCCTGCTGGCAATTTTGGGAACCTGCTGGTCGCTGAGCTTTTTGCTACTGGCTGGTTTGCTGGCTATACCACTGGTAGCAATTAATGCACCACTTTACAGATTTTTTCACCGTAAACACGGTATCCTATTTGCCCTGAAAACTATTCCGTGGCACTGGCTTTTCTATTTTTACAGCGGACTGGCATTCGCGATCGGGACAGGTCGCTACTTATACCAAAAAAAGCCTGTGACTGGGAAAGTTAGGTTGCCGGTATCGGCTCAATAAATTAAGGCAAATTGTACTTAAACATCAAATCGATCGAGAGTTTCTCAGGGTATTCACGGGTGCATCTATCCCTTTGACAAGTTATAAATAACTGTATAGTTTTGATAAAAAAGCTGGAGGTAGGCTGAGTGAAACATTATCCTGTTGCGATCGTCGGTGCAGGTCCTGCGGGCTTGACTGCTGCCTACGAGCTAGTCAAGCAAGGCATTATCCCTGTTGTACTAGAAAAAGGTGATAAAGTTGGGGGAATAGCTCGCACCGAAAGCTACAAAGGCTATCGTTTCGACATTGGCGGCCACCGCTTTTATACTAAAGTTGAAGCCGTGCAGCAGTTGTGGCAAGAGGTGCTGGGAAATGAGTTTATTAAAGTGCCGCGATTGTCGCGAATTTTTTATCAAGGTAAATTTTTTAACTATCCTATCAGTGCCTTCAATACTCTCTTTAATTTGGGCATAATTGAGAGTACGCTGATTATTTTGAGTTATCTGAAAGTGAGAATTTGGCCGCTTCGGGAAGAAAAAACTTTTGAACAGTGGGTGATCAATCGTTTTGGCGAACGCTTGTATAAAACATTTTTTAAGACTTACACTGAAAAAGTTTGGGGCATTCCTTGTTCGGAAATTCAAGCAGATTGGGCGGCGCAGCGGATTAAAGGATTGTCGCTGACGACAGCAATTATTAATGCTTTGTTTGGCAGCAACGACACTAAAACATTAATCAAAGAGTTTGATTATCCGGCTTTGGGGCCGGGGATGATGTGGGAAAAGTTCGCGGAAGCTGTGGAGAATAAAGACGGCAAAGTTTATCTCGATACTAAAGTCATTAGCTTTGAGCGTGAAGGTAATAAGATTAAAAGTATTACTGCGGAGCAAAACGGAGAAGTAGTTCAATATTCGGCGGATAATTTCATTACGAGTATGCCGATATCGGCACTGGTAGCAAGACTGAAACCGCAGCCGCCAGAAGAGGTATTGCACGCCGCGCGATCGCTCAAATATCGAGATTTTTTGATTGTATCGCTGATTGTCAATCGCAAGGATTTGTTTCCTGACAACTGGATTTACATTCACTCCCCCGAAGTCAAAGTTGGACGAATTCAAAACTTTAAGAATTGGAGTGCCGCTTTAGTTCCCGACGCCAGCAAAAGTTGTTTAGGAATGGAATATTTCTGTAGCGTAGGCGACGACGTTTGGGAAATGTCGGATGCGGAACTTATCGAATTAGCAACTCGCGAGTTGGTTGGTTTGGGTTTAGCAACAACTGCCGAGGTGGAAGATGGAGTTGTCATACGCCAACCCAAAGCTTATCCAGTCTATGATGGCGAATATCGAGGACACTTGCAGGTACTTGAAGGTTTTGTGAAGGGAATTGAGAATTTGCAGACGATCGGGCGAAACGGTATGCACCGATACAACAACCAAGACCATTCCATGCTGACGGGAATGCTGGCTGTGAGAAATATTCTCGGCGAAAAGCACGATTTGTGGGATGTGAATACTGAGCGATCGTACTATGAAGATTTTAGTGTCGATCGATCAAAAGAAAAAAAAGATTCGTCTTTAATCTCGCAATCAACCTGATTTGACGCTGGAGGGTTGAGAAAGGGAAAGGAAATCTGTATTTTCCTTTCCCTTTTAGTTTTTAACTGATTTAACTGGTTTTAATTGGTTTTAACTGCTTCCCCGGAAGATCCTGGAAACCCATTGAGCGAGGCTCTGCCTCGTTTGCTGGCTCGGTACGCCTTCCCAGGAAGAGCACGGGAACGAGAGAAACAGCTTGTTGCAGTGGTGTGTCTGAATAGTTCAAGTAAAACTTGAAAATCTGTGCTAACTCTTGACTTACAGACTTACAGAGTGAAAATATGCTAAAACGCAAGCAACAAACAAACCAACCTATGAACTTTTCCCAGAAATCAGGGGGCAAAAGTGCCACACCCCCAAAAACCAACTCAACACAGAATCTCGGCGTCGCAGGATTGCGGAAATTACTTTTTGCCGCCGGAATAGCCTCTCTGTGCGCTAGCTGTCAAAATCCTCCAGCACCCACCGCCACAACTCCCGGAGGCAGCCCCGGAACCAGTCCCGCAGCCACTCCCGTCGCAGTCAGCAGCCCCGGAGACCCAAATACTGTCAAAATTGTCTCCATGCTGCCGATGACAGGCAGCGCCTTGGGCCAAGCTCAAACAATGGTCAACGGCATCCAACAAGCACTCGCCGAAACCGATTCCAAAGCTTGCGACGGCAAAATCAAAATCCAATACGAAGTTTACGATGACGCCACCGCCGCCGCCGGCAAATGGGACCCAGCCCAAGTAACGTCGAACTCCAACAAAGCCGTCGCTGACGGTTCGGTAGTTGCCGTCATCGGTCACTATAACTCCGGTGCCGCGAAACTTTCCATTCCCGTGCTCAACCAAGCTAACATCGTCATGATCAGTCCGGCCAACACTTATCCGGGACTGACTAAACCAGGAAAAGGCGAAGCCAAAGAACCCAACGTTTATTATCCCGCAGGCACTCGCAATTTCACCCGCGTTGTCCCCGCTGACGACCTTCAAGGGGCTGTAGCTGCCAACTGGGCGAAATCTTTGGGCGTGCAAAAAGTCTACATTCTCGACGACCAAGAACTCTACGGCAAAGGCATCGCTGATGTTTTTGAAGCAACTTCTAAAAAGTTGGGAATTCAAGTCCTCGGAAGAGAGGGAATTGATATTAAAGCTAGCGACTACAAGGCGTTAATGAATAAGATCAAAGCTTTAAATCCCGACCTGATTTACTTCGGTGGCACTACTCAGAGCAATGCCGGACAAATAATTAAAGACATGAGAAATGTCGGGATGGCGGCTGATGCAGTTAAGTTCATGGGACCCGACGGCATTAAAGAGCAAGCTTTAATTGACGCGGCGGGCAAAGATGCCGAAGGAATTTACGCTACTTTTGGCGGCTTGCCTCCTCAAGAATTGACTGGTGTCGGTGCGAAGTGGTACGAAAGTTACAAGGCAAAATATAATGCTGAACCGGAAGCTTATGCAGCTTACGCCTATGAAGCTGCTAAAGTTGCGATCGGCGCAATTAATAAAGTTTGCAAAAATGACCGCGCTGCTATCCGCGAAGCTGTATTAGCCACTAAAGATTTTAACGGGGTACTCGGCACTTGGAGTTTTGACACCAATGGCGACACGAGCTTGACTACAATGTCAGGAAATGTTGTTAAAGGTGGCAAGTGGGAGTTCGTGAATGCGCTCAAGACCGAATAATTAATCAGAAGGAAGAGGGAAGAAAGAAGAGGTAAGAAGGAAGAAAAATTTTTCAAGTTTTTTAATTTCCAAATTTCCAATTCCCAACTCCCAATTCCCAATTCCCAATTCCCAATCACTCAAAAATATGAAGAACTGGAAAAGTATTCTCTTATATCTAGCTGTAGTTTATATAATTTTGCTATTAGGTCCGATCGCAGGATTTGATTTGCCAAAAATTGTGGGGGAAATAGTCAGCAGTCCTGAAGTTTTGATTCAACAATTATTAGTTGGTCTTGTCAACGGCGCGCTGATTGCAATTATTGCTTTGGGTTACACTATGGTTTATGGCATTATTGAGTTAATCAATTTTGCTCACGGCGATTTGTATATGTTAGGTGCTTTTGCTTCCCTAACCATGTTCGGGGCTTTTGGGATGCAAGATGGCGCACCTTTAGGTATTGCTATACCGGTGATGTTACTCGCTTTAATTGTATGTTCGGTATTTTGTGCGGGGCTGAATATTGTTGTAGAAAAGTACGCTTACCGGCCTTTGCGAAATGCTCCTCGTTTAGCTCCTTTAATTTCAGCGATTGGAGTTTCTTTTATTTTCCAAAATATGGGCTTGTTTTGGGGAGGGTTGAAAGCTTTTATCCCGGTGATGGGTTCTAATTCTGCTGCGCCGAAAAGTTTTCCCGATTTGTTGCCGCGAGTTGATATTTTCAAAGCTTTGGGAATTCAAACGAGTATTGTATTTACTACGAAAGATTTAATTGTGTTGGTGGTGGCGGTGGTATTGATGGTTTTGCTTCATGTGTTTGTCCAGTACACTCGTCTGGGAAAGGCGATGCGGGCAACGGCTCAAAGCCGCGATGCTGCTAAAATTATGGGCATTAATGTGGATCAGATTATTGCTCTAACTTTTTTGATCGGGGGAGCTTTGGCGGGTTCTGCTGGGATTCTGGTTGGTCTGTACAATAATACTATTGTTTTTACGATGGGGTTTACGGCGGGCTTGAGGGCTTTTACGGCGGCGGTTTTGGGGGGTATTGGCAATATTGTGGGGGCGATGTTAGGAGGGGTTTTGATTGGGTTGCTTTCGTCTTTGAGCGATCAGTATTTGTCGAGCCGCTGGACTAATGCTTGGGTGTTTGGCGTTTTGGTGGTGATTTTGGCTTTTCGGCCAGGCGGTTTGTTGGGCGAGAATGTTCAGGAGAAGGTTTGAAGTTGCGCGGTTAAAATAATGGCAAGAGACATTTAAGTATATCAAAAAAAACATCGCACCCAAACCCCCGACTTCTTTAAGAAGTTGGGGAACTAAAAGCGATAGCGTTTTACGTTTTAGGTTATTTTACGTTTTAAATATTCCCAGGTTTGATCCAGGCAAAAACTTCGCCTAAAGTCAACTGCATTTCCGGCATAAAATTGGGGATCGGAAGTATATCTGTTGGTTCTTGCAAAGAAATAGGCTGCTGCCTTGCGGGATAGGCTAAAATGTTTTTTTCATCGGGATCGAGCAACCAACCCATCTGACAACCGGCATTCAAACAGTGCAAAATATTGTTTGTGACTTTGGTTTGGCTTTGGGCTGGGGACAATATTTCTATTGTCCAGTCTGGGTGAGCATTAAATGTATTGGCAATTTCGCCGTCAGCGTCTAGGGGAATGCGATTCCAAACAAAAATCGCGACATCGGGAACAATAGAACGTCCGCCAAAGGTGCAGCGAAGTTCTGGAAATGCCCAAACAATCCGCTGAGGTTTGCCCGCTGCATTAACCCTCGTGATGAGTTCTCCCTGAATTGTGCTGTGTTTTCCTTGCGGCATAGGTTTTTGTAAAATCGCACCTTTGATGTATTCGCTAGCGGGTTTGGTTTCTGGGAGTTGCAAAAACTCGTCGAGGGTGATAGTTTTTTGAGGTGCTTGTACCATATAGCGATCGCCCGTTTGAAGTGTGTTGCGGTAACAGTTCCAGTATATTTGAAGTTTCGATCGCTGTGGTGAAACAATCGCTCTCAAAAGACTCTAAACTGTAGCTAGCCCGCTCACCAGTTTCCCGAACCAGCCGTCGATCGAGTTGCTTGAGGCAGAAATTGGCACTGCCCGCGTCAGTCGCATCTATAAAACTGCGATTCCTAGCAATCTGGCATCTAACTACTGACTGCTGACTAATAACTAATGACTAATAATTTATTCCTATGTCAAAAAAAATAATTAATGCGATCAAATCGAGCGGTATTTTAGGGGCGATCGGCTCTTTGACTGTTCTGTTATTCGGGGGTTGGAGCGGCACCGTGATCGGCTGGCTGATGGGTACGGCGGCAGGGTTTATGAGTTGTCGGGTTCAGAAGGTTTACAGCCCGAAAATGGGTGCGACTATCGGCAGTTTAGCAGGATTGGGATTGGGAGTTTGGCTATTAGTTGCAAGTGTGGTAGAAGGGGTTTTGATTAGACCTTTGTCTGGTCAATCTGCTGTTGCTTTTCCGACGACGCTGCTGTACGGGATTTGCAGTTTGACAATCGCAATTTTGACAGCTACGTTAATGGGGGCTTTGCAGGGTTTACAAGGAGAACGCCAGCGGCTGGCAACTCTGGTGACATTAGCTTTTATTCTAATTCTGTTTCCGTTTATCGACATTCAAGCTCAGACTGGGTGGATAGCTACTGTAGTACAAATTCAAATCTTTATTATGTTGGCGCTGGGTTTGAATATTACTGTGGGTTTTGCGGGTTTGTTGGATTTGGGATATGCGGCGTTTTTTGCGATCGGCGCTTACACAACGGCTTTGCTATCTTCTGGGCAGTTAAATATTGCTTGGAACTTTTGGGTGGTACTGCCGATAGCGGCTGGTGTAGCTGCGATTGCGGGTGTAATCCTCGGTATTCCGACACTGCGGCTCAAGGGCGATTATTTGGCGATTGTTACCCTCGGTTTTGGCGAAATTATCCCGGTTGTCTTTAGGAATTTAACGGCGATTCGGATCGACGAACCAGTCTCGAAGATTGTTGCTTCCCTGTTGGGTAAACCTGAGTTGGTGCTGTGTCTGGTTGGGTGCGATCGACCTTTTAACCTCACCGGCGGCGAAGCGGGAATAAACCCGATCGGGCGTCCATCTCTCCCCATTGTCGGCACTTTCAGCACTGGCAACTACTTTCCCTGGTACTACCTAATTTTGCTGCTAGTTGTCTTCGCTTACTTCATGATTTCGCGGCTGCGAGATTCCCGCTTGGGGAGGGCGTGGAATGCCATGCGCGAAGATGAATTAGCGGCTAGTGCGATGGGGATTAACCTGGTCAAAACCAAACTTTCGGCTTTTGCGATGGGAGCGACGTTTTCGGGGTTTGCAGGCGCATTTTACGCCGCCTATATCAGCGCGATTTTTCCCAGCGTTTTCGATTTCTCGGTGTCGGTAATCATCCTGTGTATGGTGATTTTAGGCGGTTTGGGGAACATGACGGGGGTGATTTTGGGCGCTATCATTATCATGTCTGCCGATCGGCTTTATCTGCCACAATTAGCGCAAGTTCTCAAGGGTTTTCTGAATACTTTTGTACTCCCCAGGATTGCAATTCCCCAGTTGCAAGAGTTTCTCGCCACCAGTTTAGACCCGATTCAAATGCGCTTATTTCTCTTCGGCCTAACTCTTGTTGTCATGATGCTCGTGCGGCCGGAGGGGCTGATTCCTGATAAGATACACCAAGCTGAACTGCATTCGGATGCTGAAGCGAGCAATGAGTCTTTAGCAGATTCGAGAAGTCAATAGGTAGGTAAGGGCAAAAACCATAGTATTTTGTAGGCAGGTTTAGCTAAGAATCTAGGATGCAAGGGAGTTTAGGGGTATAAACACCCCCGTCCCCATCTAATGTTTATTTGTAACCAACTACTTAGTAAGGGTGAAAGATTAGCCATGAAAAATGTAACTGGTACTGCTTTTATCGTTGCGGAATTTAGAGCCGAAGAGAATGAAGAGGCAATTCCTCTCTATACTGATAATGTAGTCAAAATCTGGCTGAATGAGGAAACAAAAAAAGTAGCTAGCCAAATAGCTCAAAACTCTCCCGCCGCTAAAGAAATGATTAAGTTGCGGACTAAATATTTTGATGATGTTTTGTCCAATCAAATTTTAGGAGGTTGCAAACAAGTAGTTATTTTAGGTTCGGGTTTGGATACTCGCGCTGCTAGAATTAATGGAGAAGGAGTGATTTATTTTGAAATAGATGACCGCGCGACTCTTCAATTAAAAGAAGAAACTCTCAAAGCTAACAAAGTTACTGCTAATGTTCGCTACCTTCCCGGCGATTACGTAAAAGACGGTTTAATCTCCTTGCTGAAACAAAGTGAATTTGATTTCACTCGACCGACATATTTTTTGTGGGAAGGTAACACTACCTTGCTTGACAAAAAAGATGTAATATTTGTGTTAGAACAAATTCGCGACAATGTTAATAATTTTCGAGTGTCCTTTGATTATATGTCGGAAAAGGTAATTTTGAGAACTACGGGCTACCAAGATATCAATGATTACATAGATAAATACGAAAGTATGTATGCACCCTGGATTACTGGGTTTGAAAACATTGCAACTTTGGCTGATGAACTCACTCTCAAAGTTATTGAAGACTTTTCGACTGCAGATTTGCACGCACAATATCGCCCTCGCCGTTCTCTAGAATCTAATCTTTTTAAGTTTTATTGTGTTTGTACGTTAGAGAATCTGTCGTAAAATTTCCCAAATTGATTCGCGAGCTTTTACCCTTGCACTACTATAAAATTTTAGAAAACACAACCAAAATGTCATTATTAGAAGCACAGCAACTTACAATGCGATTCGGCGGTTTGACGGCAGTCAACCAGGTTAGTTTAACATTGGAAAAAGGCTCGATCGCCAGTTTGATCGGCCCCAACGGTGCCGGAAAAACCACATTTTTTAATATGCTTACCGGCATCTATAAACCGAGTGGAGGGCAGTTGGTACTTGAAAATAAAAATATCACGGGTTTGCCTCCCGATCGCCTGACAACTTTCGGAATTGCTAGAACTTTTCAAAATATCCGCTTGTTTAACAACATGACTGTGCTGGATAATGTTTTAGTAGGTAGACACTGCCGATTGAAAACAGGTTTGTTGGGTGCAATCCTCCGCCCTCCCGCTGCGAATCTGGAGGAGCGGGAAGCTAAAATAAAAGCGCTCACTATGCTTGATTTTGTCGGTTTAGGTGCTTCTAAAGCGCTGGAGTTGGCAAAAAACCTTTCCTACGGCGACCAGCGCAGATTGGAAATTGCGAGAGCCTTGGCTTCCGATCCGAAAGTGTTGCTTTTGGACGAACCGACTGCGGGGATGAACCCGAACGAAACTGCTGATTTAACTCGCTTTATTTACCGAATTCGCGATGAGTTGAATTTGAGTATTTTGCTGATTGAACATGATATGAAAGTGGTGATGGGAATTAGCGATCGCGTGAGTGTTATGGAGTACGGTACTAAAATTGCGGAGGGAACTCCAGATCAAGTTCGCGCCGATCCTCGCGTAATTGAGGCATATTTGGGAAAAGAAGAAGATGGACATGGATAATGGGTATTGTGTGCCGACAGATAAGTGAGGTGGGCAGTGTGTATCCTCGGAATAAGGGATATAATTTACGGCAAATTAACCCAATAAAATTAGGGCGGGTTTACCAAAAATCTGTCATGCAAACCGATAATATTTATCAACCCGCCTAGGAAGACAGCATTTTATAACGAGCAATTCAACAGCAACGATAGGAGGTGCGCCTTGCACACCCTACGGATTAATATTCGGGGGTTTACCTAAACTTTTGATGTGACTTCCGACATTTGTTTCTTGTTTTTTCTCTGCATGACAAACAATCCTAAAAATATTGCAGTAGCTAATACTGTGTTAGGTTCTGGAACTGCTTCTGCTTCTGCGATATTTTTTTTAAATTCTACCAATGTTAAGTTAGTAGCGCTGTTGAATGTCCGGGAATACACCCCAGAAGTATACAGGAGGCTGGTTGCTGTACTTCCTTGAGCCATTAAATTAAAGTTAATGTTTGTTGGCTTAAAGCTTTGGCTGGCGAACCCACTCAAATAAATTCCCCCAGAAGAGTCTAAATCGCTGGCAAATTGAAAAGAGTCTAACAAAATGTTAGTAACAGTGTTAATCACCCAGAAAGATATACTGCCATTCGCCCTGGCGCGTTCGGATTGAGGGTTGTCCACTGATGTTAAAAGAGCTAAAAATGTCTGAAAATTGAATGAAAAAGTTTCTTCGGCATCAATGAAGAAGTCGCCGATCACTGTTGCTTGACTTTGGGCTAAACCGGAATAGTTATTCCCGCTGCCTATGACTCCACTTTGCGAGAGATTTGCTGCCAGCAATTCGTGACAGTTAGATATAAAAACTGCATCAGCGTTCGCTTGGCTAATAACTGAACCGGTGTTAGCTATTGTCTGAGCGTTAGTATTAGTATACGTACCTGTGTCAGTCGGGGTATGGCTGAAGTTGTCAATCGTTACTGCTGCCGCAGTACCGGCTATTGTGGCAGCACTACTGGGCGCAATACCTACACTCAAGCTGGTTACTAAAGGAGTTGCTAATAAAAATGCAATCGCTCCACTAATGTGATTGAATTTCATGGTAGATTTCCTTAAATTTGAAAACTTTTAATTGCTGTTATTGGTAACTTGTAGCGGTTGGTTTCGCTTACGAATTAATACTACCTATTTACTGAGAGATTTTTGTAAAGCTACTGTCAAGAAATCTTCGGTTTGATTAAAATTTCTGTAAAGTTGGTCGCCCGACTACTAAAAATAGATGGTATGGCAGCTCAGGCTAAGTCTTCCTCTAAGTAAAATTACTGCTTACTCTAAAAAAGTTAATTTTCAATAAATGCAATAAAAATTTATAATTAGTCTGGATAATATAATAAAGCACAAAGCAGAAAGAGTAATTATGTTGGAAATTAAAGACATTCACACCTACTACGGAAATATCCACGCTCTCAAAGGAGTATCGCTAACAGTCTCACAGGGAGAAGTTGTGACATTAATCGGCAGCAACGGGGCGGGGAAAACGACCACTCTCCGCACGATTCAAGGACTGCTGCGGCCGCGCCAAGGCACTATATTATTTGAGGGAAAGCCTTTAGAAGCACTATCTACAGAGGCGATAGTCCGTTTGGGAATTTCTCAAAGTCCCGAAGGGCGATTGATTTTTCCGCGAATGACGGTGCAAGAAAACCTAGAAATGGGTGCTTATCTCCGCAACGATACTCTCGGTATCAAGTCCGATATGGAAAAAGCATTAAATTTATTTCCTCGTTTGCGAGAAAGAATTAGTCAAAAAGGGGGAACTCTCAGCGGCGGCGAACAGCAAATGTTGGCGATCGCCCGGGCTTTGATGTCGCGCCCCCGCTTGTTATTATTGGACGAGCCGAGTATGGGATTGGCACCGATGTTAGTCAGTCAAATTTTTGGTATCGTCCGCGATATTAATGCTGAAGGAACAACTATTTTACTGGTGGAACAAAACGCCCGCATGGCTTTAAGTGTAGCCCACCGCGGCTATGTTATCCAAACCGGTCAGGTTGTAGTCGCTGGTACTGCTAGCGATTTGCAGTCAAATGAAACTGTTCGCAAAGCATATTTAGGTGAAGGTTAAATATAGGCATTGGGCATTGGGCATTGGACATTGGTTATTGAAACTGACAACTAACAACCAAAAACCAACAAATAACAAATAATATCGTTTCCGGTTGCATCGGTATTGTTCAAACAGTCAACTGTCCACAGTCAACAGTCAACAATTCCGGAGGAGTGTAACCGGAATTGATATAACAAATTACCCTATTTGCGATCGCAACTTCCCCGTTTCCAATTCCGTCTCAAAAGCCGCCCGCACCTTTTCCCACTCCGCTTGAGCTTCCAACAGGCGATCGCGCGCCGTACTCACATCAAAAACCTGTTCCCCTCCAGACTCAACCGCCGCGCGACCCATATACTCCAATTCCTTGCAAACCGCAGAAAAAGACACGGCTCCTAAATTGGCGCTGCTCGACTTCAGCGTGTGAGAAGCCAGCTTCAAACTATCAGCATCGCCTAGAAAAATAGCCTCCTTAATAGTTTCTAAATGTTGCGGTGCGTCTACCAAATATATCTTAATCAGCTCCCCCAAAAAATCTGGGTCTTCATCATCGTCTAGCTCGCGGAGATTTTGCAAAATATGAAAATCAATCGGCGAATCGGCTGCCGGTTGAACGCTCGAAGAACCCGCAGCATCACTGTCAATGCGATCGGAAATATCTTGATTGTTTTGCTCAGTAACGGCATCCAATTCATCTCGATTCAGAGGTGAACACTTGCTCAAGGCGATCGCCAACTCTTCCCGGCGTACCGGCTTAGTAATATAATCGTCCATACCTGCTTCCAGACACTTTTCGCGATCGCCCTGCATCGCATTAGCAGTCATCGCAATAATTCTCGGCTTCTTGTTAGCAGGCCATTCCTGACAAATGCGGCGCGTCGCTTCCAACCCATCCATGTTCGGCATCTGCACATCCATCAGCACAACATCGTAAGATTGCCGCTTCAGCGCCTCCAAAACCTCCAACCCATTAGCTGCAATATCAGCCCGATATCCTATCCTGTCGAGTAAATGCGTAGCGACTTTTTGATTCACCACATTGTCCTCAGCCAGCAAAATCCGAATCTGACTAGAATTAGCTGCATCCTGTCCGGCAGAATTCGCCGCAACCTGCCTCAAAACAGCAGGCGTCCGCTGCACGCGGTGCTGTTCTTGAGAATTTTCAAAATACTTCAATCCCGAAGTCAAAGTCACCACATTTGAAACTTCTCCCCTACCGCTTCTGCCAGTAACATATCCAAAAACTTGCAACAACACATTATAAAACTGGGACTGTTTTAAAGGCTTAGTTAAAAAAGCAGAAAAATGTACTTCTGTAGTTTCAAGTTTTTTCCAAACTTCCGCCTTACTTAAATAAGTAAACAGCACCAAAGGTAGTGCTATTTTACGATGGTTTTTAACTTGGATGACATCCGGATTTAGACCCTCGTCGCGCGACAAATTGCTCAGCTCAAATTTCCGAATCTGCACAGCCAAAGCCACACCGTCCATATCTGGCAGATTCATCGCCAAAATAGCTAAATCGAGCGGCGAGTTTCCTTTGATGATTTCCAAAGCCTCAGCACCCGAAGTTACAGCCACGGGTATCATTCCCCAAGACTCTGCCTGCCGGATCAAAACTTGCCGGTTAATGGCATGATGCTCAACAATTAATAAGCGCTTACCAGCGGCAAATTCAGGCCTTTTTTCCTCAGCCCGGATGTCATTCGCTTCAGCAGTCACCGTGAAATAAAAAATCGAACCCGAACCCGATATTGACGGCGGAGTAAATTCTGCAGGCGACCTTCCAGCGATACTTTGTCCGATCGCAGAAACGGCCGGTTGAGACTTAGAACTTCCTGGAGTAACCTGGCTGACAACCCACATTGTACCGCCCATCATATCGCTCAAACGCTGGCTGATAGCCAGTCCCAAACCCGTCCCGCCGTAATGTCGCGTTGTCGAAGCATCCACCTGCGAAAAAGCTTTAAACAGGCGATCCATCCGGTCTGGCGGAATGCCAATTCCCGTATCTTGGACAGCAAATTGAATCTCGTATTGTCTGCTGCGTCCCAACTCTCCCTGGTTAATTGCTAGCGGTTGCGGCTCTAGAATATTAATTCTTTCCAGCAAACTATTAGTAGCTACCTGTTCAATTTGCCTAGCCGTACAGCACACCACAATTTCCCCAGATTCTGTAAACTTAACTGCATTGCCCAGCAGATTTACCAAAATTTGGCGCAACCTCGTGACATCTCCTAAAATGTTTTTCGGAACAGAATCATCAATAAAGTAAGCCAGCTCTAAACCTTTTTCTGAGGCTCTAGGAGCCAATAATTCCAGAGATTCTTCTATACAGTTTTGCAGCTCGAAGGGGCTGCGTTCCAAATCCAATTTTCCCGATTCAATCTTGGAAAAGTCTAGAATATCGTTAATAATAGTCAGCAAAGCATCGCCGCTGGTACGAATTGTCTCCACAAAATCCCGCTGTTCAGGAGTTAGTTCCATATCCAGCAGCAAGCCCGTCATCCCGATGACCGCATTCATCGGAGTGCGGATTTCGTGACTCATAGTCGCTAAAAATTCGCTCTTAGCTCTATTAGCAACTTCCGCCGCTTGTCGCGCTTGATCCAAAGCTTCATTTTGCTCGGCTAACTGTCGCTGTCGCTGAACTTCCGTTTCTAAAAGTTGTGCTTGAGCTAAGGTAATTCCAACTTGAGCGGCAACATCTTCTAATAGTTCAATTTCGTCGGGATTCCACTGGCGAGTTGCATCGCACTGGTGCAAAGTAATAATTCCATTCGGTTCTCCTTGATAGGAAGTGCGAACAGCCAACATAGATTTTAATCCGATGCGGCGGCACATCGGCCCCGAAGATTCCAGCAAAGGATCGGCAAACACATCGGGAGATGCCAGGGCTATATCTTCAGCGAGGAGTTTTTCTGTATAGGGGTTATAAGTGACAGAAAGTTCTAAATCTAAAGCCGATTCGTGACCGGGTTCTAAGTATTCCGCGACGCAAGGAAGGTGCGGATAAGGTTCGGAAAGATAGGTATGAATTGTACAGCGATTGACGCCAAACACGCGGCCGATTTGGGTGGCGGTAGTCTGAAAAATTTCTTGAGTATCTAAAGTCGATCGCACTTTTTGAGTAATTTGTTTGAGTAGTAAAACGCGCTGGTACTGACGTTGCAAAGTTCGCTCTCGCTCTTCGCGGGCAATTTCTGCGCCGATGTAATTGCCCATCAACTTTAAAATTTCAAAATTCAGCGGTTTAAAAGGAGATTTAGTGGTGCGAGAAGTAAAGCTCAAAGTTCCAAAAATTCGCCCTTGCACTATTACCCTCGTCCCCACAAAAGCCTCTAACTTGCGGACGCTGTAAGCGGGGTGGTTGCGCCACTGAGTAGTGCCGGCTGATTCGACAGAAATAGGTTCGCTCGATCGCAAAACCTCTCGCTCAAAGGTTCTGCTCAAAGCAAAACCGTCTCCTTTAGCAAACCCAAACGGAAAATCTTCTGGTACATAAGCAGCAATCACTTCGTAGCGATCGCCCAAAACCCTGCCCAACAGCCCGATATCCATCCCAAACTGACTGCAGCCCATTGCCAGCAACCGGATTGTTCGATCGTCAAAAGAGCCTTCCGAACTCACCATTACCTCGTAGAGCGATCGAATTGCCCGCTCGCTTTCCCGCAGTTCCTCAACTCCTTCGATGCGGTTGCAGACATCGTGCAAAGTTCCGAAAATTCCCGCTATTTCGCCTTGCGAATTCCGCCGGACTTGGCCAAATAGTTCCACGGAAACAAACCCGGAATTACTGTGAATTCCCAAGGAGTTTTTCCCCGAAACCGACTTGGACTTAAATCGCAGTTCTCGTCGTTCAAATTCCGAGTTCCCTGACAGCAAAGACTCCAATAAATTTGCACATTGCTCGCGGTCATCTGGATGCACCCACTCTAAAAAATTAGTTTGCAAACTTTCCGAAACCTCAAAATTCGTAATTTCCGTCCAAGCACGGTTGAGAAATTTCCAAACCCCCGCCGCATCTATCTGGAAAATTACTGTTGCTTTCAAAGAGTCAAATAGTTGGAATTGTTCTCGATCGTGCTCGCGGTTTTTGACTTCAAACTGCTTGTTTGGAGTAATATCTGTATGAGTTCCTACTACCCGCAGCGGTTTGCCGGTAGCGCTGCGTAAAACTTGACCTCGGTTCAGCACCCAGACAGTGCTGCCGTCTTTACAGTACATCCTATATTCTGCTGCAAAATCCGGTGTCTTTTGGGCGAAGTGTTCTTCTAAAGCTGCCTTTACCGAGTCAATATCATCTCTGTGGATGCGACTCCACCATTCCGATCGGCGATTCGAGATTTCCCCTTCTTGGTAGCCCAGCATTTCTTGCCACCGTGCCGAATAAAAAAACTCATCTGTTTCGAGATTCCAGTCCCAAATCCCCTGATTGTTGACTGCAGGGGAGAGATTTGGCCGCTCTACGAAACTGTGGTGAGAAATTTCAGCAGCCACCTCGTGGCTATTTGCGGCTGTCCGCTGTATTTCTGCGGAGAGTTTTTTGTATTGAGCGTTGCTAGATTCTAGCTGCCTCTGCAAAGCAATTAAGCCAGAATGCAGAGATTTTGAATCCAGAGCTTGTAAAAGAATAGTTTTAGGATTGATTATCCCGATCGGGTGATTTGTTTCGTTGATGACTAATAAAGGCAACTGGCAGTAGTGTTTTTTCAGCAGCGCGACGGCTGCTTCGAGGGTAGAGTGCGATCGCACCAGCGGTGGCGAACTGCTGCAAATTGCTCCGGCTTTAATTTTGTTAGAGTCTCTTCCCAGCGCCTGCAACTGCACAATATCCCGCGAACTTACCACCCCAACCAGTTTGTGAAGGTTGGGATTTGTAAATTTGGAATTTTGAGCCGCACCAGTCGATTGTTGATCGGGTGTTTCAGTGATTAATACATAACTAACATTGTGTCTAAACATCAGTTGCGCCAAATAGCGAACCGAAGAATTAGAAGGAGCGTGAATTATTCGCGAGCCTGCGATTTGAGGGATTTGATAAAGTTTAATTAAACTTGCGGGTAGCTCTAATTTCTGATTCAGAATTGGCAGCGGCGGGGGGAACGCGAAAGCCGCAGGTGGCGAAGCGGTGCTAATTGCTTTTGGTGTGGATTCCCCAATTCCCTGCAACATTTGCACCAAGCTTTGAGAGCTAATTAAACCGACAAGTTCTTCAGCGTCGCTGACTACGGGCAAATGGCCGATCTGATTTTTCTCCAGCAGATTAGCTAAGGCAAAAAAGTCGGGAATTTCCGATTCTCGGGCTACAGTTACGGTTCTGATCATGATTTGCTCGATCGCAAATCCCCTCAAAGCAGCGCCGATCGAATTTAGCTGTACGATATCTCGCGCTGTAAAAATCCCCAGCACTGTCTGCCCACCCGCATAGGGAGCCTTTGAGCCGTTGAGACGCAGCCCGTTGCCTCCTGCCTGTACCGCACGCGGTACACCGTTGTAGAAACCCGACTGTTCCCGCAATTGTGGGGAAGTCCCGTTCGTGGGATTTCCGAGTTGAGAACTCCCGCGCGGTTCTACCACGAGGACGTAACTGGCTCCTGTGCTACTCATCAGCTCGATCGCCTTTTCTACGGGCGTCTCAGGGGTGACGGTGAGGGGATTGCGGTTGATGACCTGACTGAGGGAGGGAATAAACATCAGGGGGCATAAAAGTGATATTTGTTGGAAAAACCCGATCGCAAGCAGCAGATTGATTGAGAGGCTTTGCCCGCGAGATTTCCAAGCGCGCTCAAAGTTTCTGTACGATTAAACTCACCCCTACTTCCAGCATCTTGGCATTTAAAATTAATTCCGTGCCATATCCTGATAATTAACGGCTTCTGACTTTCAGAACCAATGCTATCTGGCAGAGGGCCCAGATGAAGGCGGGCGGGTAATTCCTCGCCTAGCCTAACTGCTGAGGGTTTACGAGCAAGAATTTCTGCGATTGTCTAGACTGCACCCTACTTTCTGCCCCTCAACGGAACTCTCGCTCGGATTCTGTTTGAGGCAAGATACCTGCACGCTACCAATTTACCAGCGACAGGAGGGGAATCACAACACGACGACTTAGGTATGGCAACTGTGCAATTAGGGGTTCCAGGGTTCCAGGGTTTCAGGGTTCTAGGGCTAAACAGGCAGAAAATAAATAATTCTGAGTATAACTAATTCTATCTTATCCCAATTATGACCCAGAGGATTTGAGCTTCAATTCTGGCGATCGAACTTGATGAGAATAGCGCTGTTCCCCGCCAGTGCAAAACTCGCATTTCCGCCCTTTAGCCTTAAGTTACCAACAACCTCATCCATTGTTTTAGAACTGAACTCGCGCACCGTGCCATTACCAGTTTTTATCAGCTCCGAAATATCAGCATTAACAGTGTAAGATGTTGCTCGGTCATTGACAACCAGCAAGTAAACATTCTTCCTAGCATCAAGAGTTGCAACTGCCATTAAATCCGAACTGTTAGTGATAGGAAAAAATGTAGCTTTCCCGCCCTGCAAAGCCCTAATTCCCATGCGCAAAGCATAGTAGCCCGCGCGCCGTTTCCCTCCGTCGCCTAGCAAACCTTCCGCCAGTCCCTGCTTACCCCAGTCGTACAAACAGAATATGTGACTGCCGTCAATATAATTGTCCCCCGGTTGGGAGCCTCGAATCAGATTCTTAATCAAATTTAAAGCTAAAGATAAATCGCCGTAGCTAATCTCGTACGTTCCCCATTCTCCTACCCAAAGCTGCGAGTTAGCGCGGACAGTACCGTTCATCCAGCCGCGCACTTTGCGGGTGTAGTTAGAAATATCTGCATCGTAGTTGTGGACATTGACTGTATCGAAATAATTCGGTATTGCCTGCAAAGCACTAGCAGGCCAATTGCTGCCGCCTACGGTTTTCGGGCCGTGGATGCGATAAGTGCGCGAAGGCAAATAAGTTTGGTAAACAAAGTCGATCGCATCTTTTGCCACCTTAACCAATTCAAAATAGTCAGCCTTAGTTCCGCCCCAACCCTGATCGCGATTGTCCGGTTCGTTGTGAATTTCCCAATCATCAACGCGGTAATCATTGCGAACATTCAGCCAATAAACCGTAGCAAAAACGTGTTCCCACCACTCGTTCCAATCTTCTTCTGTGCGCGGCGGATTCAGTTGCAGCGCCCAACTGGGATTCCAGCTATTATCAACATTGCGAATGCTGACAACCGGGCGAATATTTGTTTGTTTGAGAGTATTAAAAATAGTCCTGGCATTGCCTTGCCAAACCGTACCGGGTTGTCCCGACCACCAATAATCGCTACCCTGGGGCGGATTAGTCATAATCCGATCCCAATGCGCCCAATTAATTATATTTGAATTTGTCTTAATTTCGTCAATAGATGGCCAACCGTATTTACCGTCGTCGTCTTCGGGTTCCCACCGGGACATCCCGCCGTAAATGCGGTAGGTATTAATTCCCAAATCTTGCAAATCTTTGATGTCGAAATTGATATTGCCCTCGACTGCACCGATGTAGCGAGTGCTGACACCCGCAGCAGTACCGGAAATTTTAATTGTTTCGATGTTTTGAGCAAAAGTTGTCGTTCCGATGAACAACTCTAGGCTGAGGGCAATTAAAAGACCTATAAACAAATTCAGAATTCTAGTTTTTGATAACACGTGATTATTAACTACTAATTTAGTTTATTTTAGACCAGAGGTAAAGAGACCCATCGCGAATCTAACTCGACGGGCGATCGAGTTTGTTAGCTGTTGTAATAAAAAAGCATTAACTATACCAATTTCAATAATTAATACATAAAGTAAAATAGCACGGGTAGCAGTCAAAAGTGAAGGTTCACCTCGCACCACCACAGTAAAAAATTTGGGTATTACAATTAACCCTATAAATTGCGTTAAATATAGTTCATAGGAAATATTAGAAATCCATGTTAAGAAGCTCGTTATTAAATAAGAAATTTTTATTAAACCTCTACAAATATTAAAAATGATTACAAATATGCCAAATCCAATAAAAGCATCATAAAAAGACAGTCCAAAAGGTAAAATCACGCCGAAAAATTTTATTGCATTTGAAAATGTGAAACAACCCATAATACCCAATATTTCAAAAAATATTGCTAGGGCTATTGTGACGGGCTTAGTTAGGTAATTTATTAATAAAGTAGGATTACTTGCATAAACCTTGGCCATGGCCATTCCTAAACAAAACTCAAATAACCTTGAAATTGCTAAATATCCTGGATAACTGAGATCGCCCAATATTGGCGAAAAGACGTTGTTAAAGCCTAAGATTAAAACTAAAAATGTATAGATAACTTTAATAACAAAAGTAGTTAAGAGAAACTGTTCAATAGAAAGTTTTTGTAAATATTTAAATAGCCAAAAAAAGCACAAACAAAATTGAATTAGTGGAAACATAAACCAAGAAAACGGTATGGCTTTATCGAGAATTATCCAACTTCTCCAAAATGACCACCAATCAAAATAGCCATAAAATAAATCCGCTCTTAACCGAGGAATTATAAACGATACAGCTAAAAGTATCCAGTAGGTAGGGTAGAGCCGGAAAAATTTTTTCCTGATAAAATTGATCCAGCTTTCATCAGGTTTTAAAATTCTTGAATAAGCCAGTCCAAAACCACTGAGAATGAAAAAAATATGAACTCCCTGATATCCAAGCAAGAAAAATATATTCACCAAATCCAAAACTATATTGCCTACACTATTAAAGGGTAGGGGAAAAAACTTAGCAATCGTCGAGGCTGGACCTACTACTTTTGCATACTCGAAAAAGTGGCTGTATCCAAAAAAAGGAGGCAAGAAATTGAAATACCAAAAATGAACCCCCACTACCCAGCAGGCAGCAAAGCCTCTCATCATATCTAATTCTTGAAATCGATGAGACTTCATAAATAAAAATATCCGTTTAACTCAAACTTATAGGAACAGCCAGGACGGGAAGCCTAGGATGTACTCGATCGCTCTTAGGATGTGGCAAAAAGTCTACTCTATGTTATAAGCGCCAGCCATGTCAAGGTGGTGAAGAAGACCCTCAAATCCTTGAAATATTGAAGGCTGCGATCGTTAAATCTGATTCTTTTAACAGGTGATTAAGAATAAACTAGGTTTATTGCCGATCGCCAGTCGGTAGGATGAGGTAAAGCCGATCGATCGCACCAATACGCTATGAGGGCAGTGTGCACCGACCAACTACGAGATTTTAAGCGTTTGAGAGAGTTATATACCAGGCTCGGCAGTCACGCCAGACAGGGCGGGTCATCAGCGTCAAGCAGATCGCATTTGTCGCATAACCGCAGCGTCAACCATCCCTAAATTGCGCGCTGCGGTTATGCGGCGATGTTTTTTGAGCACGGATTATATCTGGTGTCAGAGCATTCCAGGGGACGATCGCCTTTTGTTCGCTGGTAACAAGAAAACATGGAGGCCCAAGCTGCAGATAAAGCCAGTTTGGGCTTGATCGGGGCTGAAAATTTGTTGAAGTCCCGTTAGGAAAAAACGTTTTTATTTTTTATTAATTAGACGATCGCCATTTAATAAAAACAATAAATTCTCAGAAATTACCGAGGGTTTATTGTCAAAATTATACAAATTTTCCGCCAACAAATATCTCGGTATAAAGGTAGATGATATTTGTGGCTAACCTAGGTTATGTTTGCGAAAATTATCTACTTGTTTATAGCCACAAAACAGGCGCATCAAAAAGGCAATAATTAGACCAAAAGCCCCTATCGTGAAGCAACCTAAAACATCGATGGATTTCTCTAGAGTAAGTTTTAAAGGAGCATAACAATGTTAGATATTGATGAAATGAGTTCAAAAGAAATACAAGAACTTTTGCAGCAAGTAGGACACGGACACCTCGGCTGTGTATTTGAAGGGCATCCCTACGTTTTGCCAATGCACTATTATCTCCAAGATTCGGACATATATATTTTCACAACAGTGGGGATGAAAACGAAGTATATAGACAGCAATCCAGAAGTCTGCTTGCAAGTGGAAGAAGTCCGCGATTTCCAACACTGGCGCAGCGTTGTGGTGAAGGGGCGAGGAGAACGCCTCACGCAGCAGGAAGACATCGATCGCGCGATGCAATTGATCAAAGAACACAACCCCACACTTTCACCCGCCATCAATCGCACCTGGATTGACTCGCTGGGGCGTGCGGAGAGGAGACCATCGCAATCTACCGCATTCAGCCCTGGGAAATGAGCGGGCGCACGACGGAGGGAATCAGCAGTCGGTGAACGTCTCTGCTGGCATGGGAATAATAATTTTCTGAGTGAATCGCGATCGTCCTACTCGCCGGCTCAGTAGCATTCCGATCAAACTGGATATGATATTAAATAAACTTACTTGCCAAAAAATCTCTCATGTACCGATTCACTAACTGTGGCTGTTCCTGCTGCACCCAGTGGCTGCAATTAGGAATGTAATGAATCTGAAAATCCCGGACGTAATCTGCGGTTCCATAGGTTAACTCTTTGCCGAGGGCGGCATCATTTTCTCCCCAAATCATCAGCGTCGGAACTTGCAGCACGCTCCAATTCTGGCGATCGACAAATCCGCGAGCAATATTGCGGTAATAATTGATAGTAGCCGTCAGAGCGCCCCGTTTGGCAGCCGCATCTTTGTAAGCTTCGATATCTGATGGGCTAAAGGTGCTTTTGTCAACGGCCATACCTTCCAAAGCAGCAGCAATTGACTGATAGTCGCCCAACTGAATTAACAACTCCGGCAAAACTGGCAACTGAAACAAAAAGATGTACCAACTTCTCAGCAATTGTTGGGGAGTGCGTAACCCTTCAGCAAACTTGGCCGGATGCGGTAGATTCATCACAATTAATTTATCCACCATTTGGGGATAAGCATAAGCAAAATTCCAGGCGATCGCGCCTCCCCAGTCGTGACCAACTAAGACGCAACTTTCGTATCCTAAACCCTGAATAATGCCCTTGACATCTTGCACAAACTCTGCCATCACGTAAGCAGATTGATCGTGAGGTTTGTCGCTATCGTTGTAACCCCTGAGATCTACAGCGACGACTTTATAATCTGATGCAAATTCCGGGATTTGATGTCGCCAAGAATACCAAAATTCAGGAAATCCGTGCAGCATCAGCATCAGCGGCCCAGAACCTTGAGTGACATAGTGCAGTTTAATGCCGTTCGTAGCGATAAATTCGTGTTTCCAAGCAGCTTCTAGCACAGACATATTTGATGCTTCCTCTAGCTATCGAGATAGCCTAGCAGTTCCTGTCTTTAAGAGGAACCAACTTTAGGTATATCTAGCAATTCTCGCAGCACTTGTAAACTCTTCCTTTTCTCTTCATTTGTGGAACCGGCGTCCCGCCGGTGGTTCTTCGCGCAAAAAAAGCCGTAGCTTGCGGGGCCCGACGCCATCGCTCGTTGCCCAAAAAGATTGCTATCTCTGTCCAAATAATACTATAATGTTGCTGGCATCCAGACAACTGTTAAGCCAAAAATTACTCATTTTTGAGCGCGCGAAAATCCAGAGGCGCAATAATTTGAGGTCTTGTGATGGTGCCAGTTCAATAATTAATATCTGGCGAGTGTACTAGGAATTAAAGGAGTTAATACTATGTCGGGCGATCGGCTGCAAAACATTGTTAACCGCTTGACAGATCGTCTAAAGCGCGATGTATTAGTTGAAAAATCCCTCTACGACATTCGAGAAGTTTTGCAGAGCGATCGCGCCGTGCTGTACTATTTTTACAGACAGTGGCAAGGTCGAGTGACTTACGAGATGTTGAGTGCGATCGAACTCTCAATCTTGGGTTCAACGGGGCCAGATGAATGTTTTAACGACGAATACGCTGCTTTGTACGAAGCCGGCAGAGTTAAAGCAATTACAGATATTGAAGAAGAACCAATTAACCCATGCCACCGAGATTTTCTGCGTAGCCTGAAAGTTCGCGCTAATTTAGTCGTGCCAATTTTAACGAACAAAGGACTGTGGGGGCTGTTAATTGCTCATCAGTGCAGCGGGCCCCGCACTTGGTCGCGATCGGACATTGAATTCATGCAGCAACAAGCACAAAATATGGCACTTTCTCCCACAATTCAAGATAGTTAATATCTCATCTATTATTAGTACATAATATACCAGAATTTCACCCTCGAATTACTGTAATCGATCGCCCCATTGAAGTAATATGAATCTCTGTTTTCAACCGTTCTTCCAATTCCCGTGCATTCTCTCGGCGATCGAATATTAGCAACCAACCTGAATCCTCTCCCAATCGAGCCAAATATCCATCTAACTATTGAAAATCTTTCTCTCTAGCAAGAGTTGGCGGCAAGGATTTTTCGGATACTGGGGGAGCGAAACCCAAAAATGATATCTTGAGAAAACACACCGCGTTGAATCAGTTCTCGATCAATGTAGATTGGGAGCATCCCGATTTTGCAAGTAGGCAAAAGTATGATAAAATATATCGCTTTATGGAAAAACCTACACTTAGCTTCCCAAAAAAATCTGTTTTAGAGTCAAGGAGCCATTTTATAGCAATTGAAGAATAGATTATCTCAAGAGTTACAATAGTCAATAAATAATTTTGACGGACCCAACATGACGCCTGACGAACAAGCACGTTTACAAGCCCATACTGCTGAAATCGCCAAAATTTTATACAAAAACACTCCCCCCGAGGCATTAGAGAGCCTGGAAACAATAGAAGGGCACCTGAGAAAACAATGGATAGAGATAGTGGGACCCCAAGTTGCTTTTTTTTTATCAAAGAAAGAACGGGAACAGACAAAGGACGTCCCCGAACAGTAAAAAGCTGTGTGGGTGAGTTAAAAATTACCGAAAAACAAGCGGAACAATTAAACATCAAAAAATCGACTCGCTTGGCCCCTTTTTTCGAGAAATGCTGTCTGCGACAAGTGGCCGTGTTATCCTATTCCAAGGCATCTAAAGAAATTGAGGTACAGACGGGAGTCAAGATAGGTCATACCACTTTACATAGATTGGTAGAAAACCAAGAGTGGGTCGAACCAGTAGCCGAAGCCCCCGTTAAAGAAACCAGCGTAGACGGAGGGAAAGTGCGTATTAGAGGAGCAAAAGGGGAGGGTTCTCACTGGCTCGATTATAAAGCAGTTAGTCTACATGACAGCTTTTATGCTGCATATTTTATGGAAAATGAAGTGTTGATTGATTATGTCAATCGTCAGCCGTTAAGCTCCCTACTGACTTGTTTAGGCGATGGACACGATGGAATTTGGAATATCATCGGTAAATTAAATCCGGATGGCAATCGCCGAGAAATCTTAGACTGGTATCATTTAGTAGAAAATTTGCACAAAGTAGGAGGGTCTAACAAACGGCTGTATAGAGCCAAAAAATTGTTGTGGCAAGGTCGTGTAGATGAAACGATTAAGTTGTTTGAGTTGTGCGGTCGCCGTCAGATTACCAACTTTTGTAACTACATAACAAAACATCGGAATCGAATCGTTAACTATCAAGTGTTGTCCAGCCAAAATACTTGCTCTATCGGGTCGGGAGCCGTGGAATCATTAGTGAAACAGATTGATAGAAGATTAAAAATTTCCGGGGCTCAGTGGCGTCGTGAAAATATTAATCAAATGCTGAAACTTAGGTGTGCTTACTTGAATGAATTAATGTAAAATATAGACGCATCCTTTGAGAGCCATTTTCCTTCCAAACTCCCATACTTTAGATGCTCCTCAAAGCCAGTGCGCTTAGCACGCGGGCGAAACTTTTGCGTTCTATCATATAGCGCAGGGCGAAAACTTTTGGCTCTTATCATACTTTTAACCATTTACAAAACCGGGATGCTCCCATGTAGATTTCGGTACTGTTGTGTTGAATCCAGATTTGATTTTCGATGATATCGAGCTGCATGGCACACCCATAGATGCGATATTCATCGCGCCATTCGTTGTGCATAACGAGGTATCGATCGCGGGCGATATCGAAGATTAACTGAGCATTTGCGTCATTTTTAGAAAAGTCTTCGAGAAAGTCACAAACAATTTTGCGGTATTCGTTTAGTCTATCCATTGGTCGCTCGCCTCACGAGTTGGATTGTAAATAATTAGTCGAATTTCCTAACGTTCGATGACAGTTTTTGCGGGTTCAAATCTGAGACATATTTGGTAGGTATCGGTGGGCCCTGCCAGATACAGCATACGTTCTGGTTCGCTAGAGACTTCGATGGCAATGCGATAGTTGAGGAATTGACCGAGGGCGGTGTGGAATTCAGAAATGGTGGAGCCACCTGCAAAACTTTTGACTTCTACAGCTATTTTACGTCCTTCTTTTTCAGCGGCGATCGCTTCTTCGGCTGCAAGATCGATGTAGACATCCGCAACACCATAGCGTAACTGGTAGGGATCGTGGGTAATTTTCCAGCCATCTTTTTGTAGAGCGATTTTGACCGTGTTGTGGAAGATATCCTTTGCCATTTTTAGATTTTACCCCAGGATTTACATCGGAACTTAAGGGTGCACCGACTTCCACCGAAACCATGACGGCGGTGTATTGTCCGCTGTCGGTGAGTTGTTTGGCTAAAGCTAGCATGGCGGTGGTTTTACCGACTTGTCGGGGTGCATGGATGACGAAATAGTTGCGTTGAGCGATTAACCGTTCTAAGCCCGGTAAGCGCAGTGTTGGGAGTAGCACGTAATGAATGTCTGCTTGGCAGGGGCCTCGGTATTAAACCAGCGTGGCATAGGTTAATTGGGGTTAAAGGGGTTGCTCTCAGTTTACTGTGCTGTACCCGAATAGAAAGGATAAAAGTTACTCGGAGCGCCGTGAATTGATAAAGCCTTTGTCAAGAAGCCTGAGCTTCAAAACACGGGCTAACGATCGCTGTCATAAAACTTCAATCCAGCATCTTAAATACTCTTAAACGACGATATTATTAGTATTAATCATTTGAAAGCACTGAAATGTTAGACCCAGCCCCCAAACTGTAAAGATTAAAAGCTAGAGGCACTGTATAACTCCCACGAAAAACTCTGCCCCTCATGCAAATTTCAAAGCCTTTTCTAATCCCAGAACATCCTCGATGTTTCATCCTTAATCATCTTGGCATCACACTTTGGGCAAGGATGTTTACTAGGCCAGGGATAGAGCCGCGATCCCTCACATTTAGGACAAATATTGAGTCTCTTATCATAGTTAGGATCGCCAGTCGGGCCATCTTTGCCATAGCGCCCAATCAGAACGTCAACTACTGCTTCACAATCTTCACAGGTCATTGTTCTAACAACAGCGATCATTCCAACGTCCCGACGACCAGAAACCCATTTTGCTATGTACCCACAACCAGGACATACAAAGTTAAATTTTGCACCCATTGTTTTCCTTGATGAAGTTTGGCTAATTTGTACCAGTATACCTCTGTCCCAGAGCCGATCGGATTGCAGAGCAGAACTCTCTGACGACTAAGCAGACTAACTTGTAATAGTATTTTAATTGTAGGGTGCGTCAGGGGAGTTTCTTAAACGATTATTGAAGGTTTAAATATCTGACGCACCTTACTAATTATGAGAATTGCGTAATTCCTGTTAGTATTAACTAACAGCTACAGCCTCCCCTAAAGGATGCTGCTGCAAAACCGCTTGCAAATACTTGCCAGTATAAGACCTCTGATTTGCCGCCACATCCTCCGGCGTCCCCGCCACAATAATTTCGCCGCCCTTATCTCCCCCTTCAGGCCCCAAATCGATCGCCCAATCGCAGCACCGAATCACATCTAAATTGTGTTCGATTACCAAAATTGAATTCCCTTTATCCACCAATCTTTGCAGCACATTTAACAAATGGTGAACATCATAAAACGACAAACCCGTCGTCGGTTCATCGATTAAATAAAGCGTCTTCCCAGTAGCGCGGCGCGACAGTTCCGTTGCCAATTTTACCCGCTGCGCTTCCCCTCCAGAAAGCGTCGGCGCGGGCTGTCCCAACTGAATGTAACCCAAACCAACATCAACCAAAGTTTGCAGTCTGGCGCCCGCCCTGGGAATATTTTTAAACATCTCCAAAGATTCCTCTACGGTCATGTTCAAAACATCAGAAATCGACTTGCCTTTATACTTCACTTGCAGCGTTTCCCGGTTGTAGCGCGCACCCTTGCAAACCTCACACTGCACGTAAACATCCGGCAGAAAATTCATCGAAATCACGTTCACGCCTTGGCCGCCGCAAGCTTCGCACCTTCCCCCTTTCACATTAAAAGAAAACTGCCCCGCTTTGTAACCTCTTGCCTTCGCTTCAATGCTTTCGGCAAACAAATCCCGAATCACATCAAAGACTCCCGTGTAAGTAGCGGGATTAGAGCGCGGAGTACGACCGATGGGAGATTGGTCAATTACAATTACCTTATCAACCACATCCTCTAGAGAGCGTTCCCCTTTCGTTTTGAGGGCGTCCATATCGGGTGGTAAAGGCACTTTTTTGGTGATATAGTGTTGCAGCGACGGGTACAGCAATTCATTGATTAAAGTTGATTTTCCCGAACCGGAAACCCCCGTCACGCAGACAAGTTTTCCGAGGGGAATTTCTACATCAATATTTTTTAAATTGTTGCGCGTTGCATTTATGATTGAGAGAGCTTTGCCGTTGCCTTTTCTCCTTTCATTAGGGGTTTCAATTACTCGCTTTCCAGACAAATAAGCACCGGTCAAAGATTCCTCTGCCGTTAGCAAATTTTCTAAACTTCCTTGCGATATAATTTTGCCACCGTGAACGCCGGCACCGGGCCCGATATCGACAATATGGTCGGCCGCCCGCATGGTTTCTTCATCGTGTTCTACCACAATCAAAGTATTGCCTAAGTCGCGCAATTTTGTTAAGGTTTGCAGCAGGCGAAAGTTATCTCTTTGATGCAGTCCAATGCTGGGTTCGTCCAAAACGTAGAGCACGCCCGTCAAACCAGAACCGATTTGAGTCGCTAGCCGAATTCGCTGGGCTTCTCCGCCAGAAAGTGTCATTGCGGCGCGGTCTAAAGTCAGGTAATCTAACCCGACATCAAGCAAAAATTGCAGCCTTGCTTTGATTTCTCTCAGGGCTAAGTCGGATATTTGAAATTGCCGATCGCTCAATCCCAAATTATTTACTCGTTCGCGACATTCGCGAATCGAAATACTCGTTAAATCTACAATTCCGTACTGTCCCAACCGCACCGAAAGCGCCTCTGGTTTCAAGCGCTTGCCGTGACAAACCTCGCAAGAGCGATCGACCCGATACTGTTCCAGCTTCTGCTTGATCAGATCGGAACCAGTATCGTCGTACTGGCGCTGCAACATGGAAATTACGCCATTAAAATCTCTCCTAAAATCAGTGCTACCGTCGCGCTTTTTACTTTCTGCGCTGCGCTTTTGCTCATTGCCGTACAAAATTACCCGCTGGTGTTCGGGCTTTAATCTATACCAAGGAGTGTCGATATCAAACCCGCAAGTATCAGCAATACTGCAAAGCAGAGAGAGATAATAGGAATTGTCTTTGTCTGACCAAGGCGCGATCGCACAATAAAGAGGCGCTTTCTCGTCGGGAATTACCAACTCCGGCGCAAAAGTCCGCAAACTCCCCAAACCGTGGCAGTTCTGGCACGCGCCGTAAGGCGAGTTAAACGAAAATAACCGGGGGGAAAGTTCTTCCATTACTGCGCCGTGTTCGGGACAAGCAAAGTTTTCAGAAAATACGATCGGCCCCTGTGGTTGGGAATTTTCATCACTCGGTAACTCTTCAATTATCGCAATCCCCTCAGAATGGCGCAAACAAGTTGCCAGAGAATCAACTAAACGTTCTTCTAAACCGGGTTTTTTAATTAACCGATCGACAACTATCTCAATATTGTGCGTATGATTTTTATCTAATTCGATATTTTCCGAAAGTTCTAAAATTTCTCCGTCAACTTTGACGCGGATAAATCCTTCCGCAGCTAAACTCGACAATAATTTGCGGTGAGTGCCTTTTTTTCCGCGCACAACTGGTGCCAGAAGGTGAAAGCGAGTGCCGTCGGGAAGTGCCATGACTCGATCGCACATTTCATCAATTGTCTGCGGCGCAATGCAGCGATCGCAAATCGGACAGTGCGGTTCGCCGGCTCTGCCGTAGAGCAATCTGAGATAATCGTAAATTTCTGTAACTGTGCCCACAGTCGATCGCGGGTTATGAGAAGTTGACTTTTGGTCGATCGAAATAGCCGGACTCAAGCCTTCGATCGCGTCCACATCCGGTTTGTCCAACTGTCCCAAAAACTGGCGCGCGTAGGCGCTGAGAGACTCCACGTAGCGGCGCTGTCCCTCGGCAAAAATTGTATCGAAAGCGAGGGAAGATTTACCAGAACCGGAGACACCAGTAAAAACAATCAGTCGATCGCGCGGCAGTTCCAGATCGATATTTTTCAGGTTGTGCTGTCTCGCACCGCGAACCCGAATCGTATTTTGGTTGTTAGAGTGAGAATTCGTCACATTATGCCCGTTGCGGGATGCACTTGGCTGGCTGTTTGAGGTTTCGGCGCGTTGGGACATGAGAGTAGTGCAAAACAGTGCTTAACCATCTTAGCGCTGCCGATCGAATTGCTGGCATCCAAACTCAAGAATATCAAAGAATTGTCCAATAAGTTTCCGTCGGCCCGTCGGGCAAAACTTTCAATCTTTGATTTTTCAAATCCACTTCAATTCCCAGCGCTTCCATCGGAATCACCCCTAAAAGTGGAGTTTTCCCCTCTGGCAATTCCAAACACTCAAAAGTCCCTTCACGTCCGCACAGAGAAATCTTGGCATCTTGAAAAATCCTCGCCTCACTAATACCCGTGGCTGTTTCCACAACCACTTGCTTGAGAATTTTCAAACCCAGTCTGGCGAGAACATCTTTAGGCAAACACAAAGTTGTCGCGCCCCTATCCACCAAAACATTTTCTAGAGTAACAGACCTCACCTGCTCCATTGGAATCAGACCATCTTCGGCTTTCCCTTCATCCAGCCGATTCGTAATTACTAAGGTTGTGATAACTTTTCCCATTGGAGTTTCCGTAGTTGTTTCCATTACGTTCCAATTATCATAAATTGCTGTTTTAATTATAGCACATATTTGCACAGATTTTCAGGCAACGATGCACTCCCCATTCTGCACCGCCCTGACGAATATCTATGGCTAAATTATCAAATTATTGCACGCCAATAAACTTGTGAGTTTGCAAAGATAGCCTGTAACTAGGATTTTGTTTCAGCAATCCCAAAATAATGGAAAGCGCTAATTTTTGGGAGTTCCATTCTGGTTGCAAGAAAACCGGAATATTCACATTATTTTCCAAATGCTTGTGATAAAAATCAACTTCTTCGCCCGTGCTAATCACTAACTTAATTTCATTTGCTCTCGTCCAAAAAAGCTCTTGCACCGGATATTTAGGATTGACGTGTTCCTTCGGAGAAAGAGTAATCCAAGCCTGGGGGGAAACATCCTGCCAGCAAGCACCGGAAGTTTCAATACTCACCTGCTTGTCAGCTTCTAGCAAAGCTTCAACTAACTCAGGCAAATCGCGGTGAATGAAAGGTTCGCCACCAGTAATGACAACCCTTGGAGACTGCAATTGAGCGAGCAATTGTGCGAGCGACTGCGGTACAGACGGCAAACCTTTGCCCCCATTTGCGTAGCCCGTGTCACACCAAGGACAGCGCACAGGGCAACCGGCCAATCGGATAAAATCAACTAAAGTCCCCGTCCAATAACCTTCGCCTTGAACAGTACCTTGAAAAGTTTCGTGAATCGGTAATTTTACCTGCAAATTTGAACCCAGCATTTGCGCCTCTGATTAACTGAAAAATAAATCATTCTCTAAGGTACGCATTGCACACCTTATTCTATACTTTTGAGTTTCTAGGGTGCGCATTGCGCACTTTACTCTATATAAAACCGACTTGTATATTCTTGAATAATTAGCAGCTTGTGGCAATTTAAAATGAACCGCAAACCGCAAATAACTCTTTAATTATCCTGTTCCGGTTCCATCATGGTAGCCCAACGGCGTTTCAATGCCAAAGTCAGTCCGTCAGCAATGGGGACAACACTGAGAGTAACTCTGGGATCGTTACGCAATTTGTCGTTAAAAGTACGAATGGCGGTGGTGCTTTCGTCTTGTACTTGAGGGTCAGCAACTCGTCCAGACCACAGAACATTGTCAATAACAATTAAACCGCCATTGCGGACAAGTTGCAGCGATCGCTCAAAATAAGCCTCATAATTTTCTTTATCAGCGTCGATGAAGGCAAAATCAAAGGTTCCGGCTTGTCCCTCGGCTATTAGTTTGTCGAGAGTATTTATTGCTGGGCCCAACTGCAACGAAATCTTATTAGCCACGCCCGCAGCTTCCCAATAGCGTCGTGCGATCGCAGTATATTCCTCGCTGACATCGCAGGCAATAATCTGACCGTTTGAAGGCAGCGCCAAAGCTACGCACAGCGAGCTATAACCAGTAAAAACGCCAATTTCTAAGGTTTTTGTCGCTCCCATAAGCTGCACCACGAGCTCCATAAACTGACCTTGTTCGGGAGCAATCTGCATCTGGGCCATAGGATGTTTAGCAGTTTCTTCCCGTAGTGAAGCGAGAATATCGGGTTCCCGCAGAGAAATAGATAACAGATAATCGTAAAGTTGATTTTCTAAGCCAAGAGTTGAGTTCGCCATCGGTTTGTCCTTGCTGCTGACTTTTGATTTTAGATTATAGATGCGCTGTTAATGGAAATCGGAAACTGTAGAGTTAATTTTGGCACCTATTTTGCTGTGGCTGATGACAGGTTGCAGTAGCAGTGTCTCGGTTACACAGAGGCAAATTGCAAAACGCGCGATCTACTTCCAAATCAGTTTATCTCAGCTACAGGTGATTTAGCAGCTCTGGAAAAGAAAAATGGAAGAGGGGAGCGTTTTGAGATTCCTGCTTTTCTAGCACCGTGTAACGCCGTTAGCGATACGAGTTCAAAAGATTAATGCAACGGTAGACAAGCTGCAAACCCATACACAATAAGCTATTGCCATCTCACATCTCAAATAAATCTCAAATGGTATGAGTTGGGGAGAAAGTGACTTCATTCCGATCGCGAAGTAGACAAACTGCGAAAAACATAAGTATGTCATTGCCAGTGGAATGAAGCAATCCCAGAGGTTGTGATTCGTTTACATTTTGTTACATTTTTAAGTTTTTTCGTGTCGCTCTACTTAACCCGGAATGACTAATTATTGAAGACTTACGCACTCCCAAAAAACAAACCGTTTCCTTTAAGCCTTATGTATGGGTTAAAGCCGATTTATTTTCCTGAAACAAACCAGGAGTCGAGAAATCCGGGTGTCTCAGAGTATTACTATTCACTAACAAACTGAGTTTAATAGGACGATTACTTAACTGTCACAGCTTATTCCTCCACACCTAAAAAAACTACCCACAATCAACATAACATTTCACGATTGAGGTAGAGCAAGTATTTGTGGGCAAAAGCCCGGCTTGTAGCAACCTTTGAGCCGCACTATTACTCATAACTTAGAAACCGGGATTAATAGGACGATTACTTAACTGTCACAGCTTATTCCTCTATACCGAAATAAGCTACCCAAAATCAAAACAACATTCCACCAAGGCATCGCTATGTATTACACTTTCGCAGGTTTTGGTGCCGTCACAGGCATATTTTTGCTGCTAGTTTTTGCCATTCTCCAATGGCTGCACGTCCCTGCCGGCAGTTTTATTGATTGGGTAATTGCCATTGCTATTTTTGAATGGCTGTTGCTGATAGTTACAGTTCCCTGGAATATTCATTTTGAAGCAAAAGAAGTTTTAGCGCAAGCCGCAGAATCGACTAAAAAAAACATTGCTGTCGATCGGGAACAAGTCAAATACGTTACTGTATTAGTTAGCCGATCGCTCTTTGCGGCGATCGCACTTCACCTGTTTAGCGCGATCGCACTTTACGCCCTAGCCGCCACCGGAATTAGTGCTATTGGCTATCTCAGTTCCGGTGCTGCACTGCTGTTAACTGTACTGCGTCCAGCTATCCGAGGTTATCAATATTTAGCCCAACGGCTGACAACTATCCGCAGCCAATTTTTGTACCCCCGCGAAGATATTGTCGAACTCCGCAGCCGCTTTGCAGGGTTAGAATCTACAGTTAGAGACTTGACCAATCAATTAAGTTCAGACAATCCGAATTCGTGGGTGGCTGTCCAAAATCGGGAACAGGAAGCTATCAGAAGAGAATTAACTACGGTATCCGCATCTCTACAATCTTTGCAAGCGACAAATCAGGCAGAACACACTAAGCTCAGAAGAGATGCAGAAAGTGCGATCGCCCAACTCACCGATGACGGACAATTTCTCAACCACGTCCGCGAAATTATCCGCTTCTTTAAAGAATCGTAAACTCAGATGATTTTAGATTAAAGAATTGAATAATTGGGAATGACTGATGACTATCTGGCTTGAGAGCTGGCCTACCGTAAAACTCTGGCTCTAAACTGCTATCATTAGTCATTAGTCCAATTCCCAATCCTCAACATCCACTTGTCAATTACCTATCTTTAGATGGATGACAAATAGTCACAGGTAGTTAAAATTTTAATAAAAACCGAAATTTATCACTCTTCAGGAAGACTCAATTAAGGGATTTTCCCTAACAGCAATTTTTCGTAAACTATAACCAAAGATAGTTTGTGAATGAGCTAGCTTTGACCTAGTATTTAAATATAGCGCAAAGACCTTTTTGAAAAGATAACCCAGGAATAAATCATGACTAATCGCCAACCAATACCCCCCAAAGAAGAAGTTAGCAAATCAACACCGGCAGACGAACAAATCGAAGCCAATATGGAAGCACCCCACTACGACAGGGGCATTACTCCTGCGGAGACAGCAGCACGGCAAGAACGGGAAGGCGCTAACTTTATGCACACCACCACCGAAGGGAAGCAGAAAAGTGCCAAAACTGATGACCAAACCGATGACGAAAGCATTCACACCACAGATGGTTATACAGTAGACAAAGAAGGTCTCGTTAACAATTACGCGATCGAACCGGAAATGTACATCAACGAACCGGGCGATTTGAGAGCAAAAGAAGAAGCTGAAGCCGCAGAACGCGCTCGAATTCTAGCAGAAGTTAAAGATAAAAAAGGCGAGGAAGGAAAACTGACAACGGATGCAGACACCCGTGGCAAAGGGCCGGGCATTATCTAGATTGTGTGGTTGGTAGTTGCGTTTCAGCGCGCGAAATTGCAACTGCAAACCCAAGGGGCAGGTTTTTATAGTTCCGGCACTTATAGATCGATATTTCCGGTACAGCCCGCCCCTATTTTGTTTTGCATATCGGTTTTTTGAGTTGAGAGGTTACATCATACATCTCTCAATTACCGTATCAATCGGCCAGTTTTCACAGCCTGCTCAAAAACGCCTTAAAATTCCTCAAGCTTTAACATTTTCCCTAAGCCAATTAAACTTAGCCTCAGCTAGCGCCAAATTTTCCAGAACGTTAGGATTGATATCCTCTCGTTCAAATTCTGGTTGATCTAATTCAATATTGCGACCGTATTCTATATGTCTGATCGTACCGCGCATCCTGTCTGCCAGACACAGTGAAATTCCATAATAAAACCGGGAAGCAAAGCCCATATCCTGTTGAAGTTTGATTACTAACTGTCGCCGGGGAATTGCCAGCAAGTGAGTTTCTTCCATTGCCTTCACCGTTGCCAAAGGAGGGCGAGCATCAATGAAAGAGACTTCTCCCACAAGTTCTCCGCTGGCTATTTTAGCTAGTTCTCTAGTCCGTTCAGCCTCGATCAAAACGCTCAAACTCCCCTTCAAAACAATGTAGAGCGCATCTATCTGTCTCCCTTCATGGATTAAAATCCCGCCCGGATCGAGAACTTCCTTTTTGCCTTTTTGGACGATCCAGTTGATATCGTCATTATTTAACTGGCTCAAAATAAAAAGTGCTTTTTTTCTGCTGCTGTCGGCCATAAGTTTTCGCTCTCGATCGCTTCTTCTTTCATATAAAATTTAGATGGCACGCGATCGCCACTTCTTCCGAAGCAGTCCTCGCTCAATACAGTTTTTTATCCTGCCTAACTTCTTTGCAAAACCCCTATGAGGTAGGCTTGGCCCATAGCAGATGAATCACGCTGAATCATAATCTCTAAATACTAGCATTTGTTAAACAATCTTCTTTAACTCGATCGGCCTCCCCAACATCCCGCCAAATGCCCTCTCCAAAGCCATCGGGTTCGTCCACACAGCTTTGGTACGGGATGGGGCGCGACAGACAATGCTCCGCGCCCAGTCTTGCTCACTAAATCGATCGCAAATCAGGATAGCCGGCCAACATATCGTCCGCGGTCAGAGTGTCCCCGCTGGCTTGAGGAGTCCACAGCACCTCAACCGCCAGCAACTGCTCGCTCGATACTCCCCCAATCTGGCGCAAAGCTTGGCGCAAATCTTCAGAATTTTTCACGGCTGGCAATTGCAATTTACCTTGAGAACCGACAATCACCGTCACCACAATATATTCTCCGGGATCTGAATTCAAATCAGAAGCAACCAGCGCACCATTTTCCTGCAAACCAGGCAGGATCTTGCTGCTCCCTGCTTGTCGGAGCTGGTTGTTATAATTCGAGAGCGTTTCTTCAGTAAATTTGCTGCGTTCTGCCAAAGAAAATTGATTAAACTTAGCTTCGGCTGCTTCTAAGCGAGTTTGCACAGATTCAGCGCCCGCGTAAGCCCAGTATTCAGGATGCCGCAGCAGCGCCAGGGTAGATTCTTGCAGCACTTGAGCGCGACCCGTAGCGGTATCGGTATCCGCTTTTAGCGCTAGGGCGTCGAGTTCGGCTTGCAAACCGCGGGCCTCTGCTAGCAAACCGACTTGCAAGCGGGCGACAGATACGGTGGTAGTAGGGGCGCTGTTGCCGAGTTCGTCAGTTCCACCCCCGGCGCGGCGGAAGCTTTGGACGAGGAAATTAGCAATCGAGATAAAAATCAAAATCGAGAACAGGCCGCCAAACCCGCCCCCAAAGCCAAAAAACGGCAGCAAGAACGGGAAACCGAAGCCGCCGCCAAACCCGCCACCATAGCCGCCGGGGTAGTAGCCTCCTCCCGACGGCGCGTAAGTGCGACTAGGAGACGAGTAACTGCGCGCCGGAGCACTAAAAGATCCGCCGCCGATGCGTCCTCCGCTGCGGGCCGCCAGAGCTCCATCAGCGTTACCGAGGGCTAGCGTCAGTACCAGACCGATCGCAAATAGTGATTTCAAAAGCGGTTTGATCTTTGAAATTAGTTGCTTGTACATAAGACCGTTACTATTCGATACATTTATAATTTACCGTCTATCCTCGCTTCTGGGCAGCCTGGTTATAGGTATGAAGCCAGCGAGATATCCGTACCAACCGATCCAACCACAGTTAGGCCTGAGTTTGCAAACGAGAAAAGCTGTAAAGAACTTGCATTCCTTACTAATTCATTCTTGCACCATTCTCAAGAGCCGGCTTTCGGGCCTGTTCCACAAAGACTGAATTTCCTGTGGCGATTACGGGTTGGGATATTCTAGCCCGCCCATAAAATGGTTATTGACAATAGTGCAACATCTCAGTTACTACAAACAATCGACCTCCTGGCTTTTACAGAACTTTACTTAAGTACAGGTCGATCGGCCAACAAGAAGCTTTAGACTTTTAAATAAACGCCGCCAGTCCTAGAAAGCAGGACTTAATCTACCGTAAACAAACATAATGTTTCCAACTCACCGCCCCCGCCGCCTCCGCAACCATCCCCAACTCCGCCGGATGGTACGGGAAAATATCTTGACAACCAGCGATTTAATTTACCCCTTATTTGCCGTACCGGGGGAAGCTTTTGCTAAAGAAGTCACATCGATGCCCGGAGTTTACCAGCTATCGGTAGATAAAATAGTAGAAGAAGCAAAAGAAGTCTACGACCTAGGCATTCCGGCTATTATTTTATTCGGCATTCCCGCAGATAAAGACACAGATGCTACAGGTGCTTGGCACGACTGCGGCATCGTCCAACAAGCGACGGAAGCAGTTAAAAAAGCCGTACCAGATTTAATCGTCATGGTCGATACTTGTCTGTGCGAATATACCAGTCACGGTCACTGCGGCTATTTGGAAGTCGGAGATTTAAGCGGCCGCGTCTTGAACGATCCCACCCTAGAATTGCTCAAGAAAACCGCAGTTGCTCAAGCTAAAGCCGGTGCAGATATTATCGCACCATCGGGAATGATGGACGGTTTTGTCGGAGCAATTCGTGAAGGATTGGACTCCGCTGGATTTGAAGATATTCCCATCATGTCTTACGCGGCAAAATACGCCTCAGCTTATTATGGCCCGTTCCGGGATGCTGCAGATTCTGCTCCGCAATTTGGCGATCGGCGCACCTATCAAATGGACCCCGGAAACGGTCGCGAAGCTCTCAAAGAAATTGCTCTCGACATTGCCGAAGGCGCAGATATGCTCATGGTTAAACCGGCTTTAGCTTACATGGACATCATTTGGCGCGTGAAGGAAGCAACTAATCTGCCAGTTGCTGCTTACAACGTTTCTGGGGAATATGCGATGGTGAAAGCCGCCGCCCTCAACGGTTGGATAGATGAAGAAAGAGTAGTGATGGAAACTTTGACAGGATTCAAGCGTGCTGGTACTGATTTGATTTTGACTTATCACGCCAAAGACGCCGCCCGCTGGCTGCAAAACTGATTCACTCGATTAGAGATTAGAGATTAAATAATTGACTCCACAGCACAATCTTCGGGTGTTTTCGTGGAGTCAATACCTCTCTCGATAGATGATTTTTGAGCAATTAGGCAACACACTAGCTATGGCTTACGCTGACCGATAAACGACGCCTCGAAACCGGGTTTTTACAGTTTGGGTGGGCTGTAAGGAAATAGACGTGAGAAAAAACCCGGTTTCTCTGTAGACAAACTCCAAACCCCCTAAAAAATCAGTCATTCCCCATCTAAAATATCTAATCTAAAATCTCAAATCGTATGAGTTATAAGTGGGGAATTTTGACTCAAAGACTTTTTTACAAAATTCACCCCAAAAAGTATTAATAATCACCGAAATTAGTTAGAAAATATGTATAACTAAAAATAGTTTTGTAAATCGGGAATTAAATCATTGATTGTTCCCAAGCAAAATCAACTTTCACTCCTGTAAAACAGTAAAAGTAACACACTTTAGATACCACTTGAAGGCAGATTGAGCATGACATCAACGACTAGGGATTCCAGTCACATTCAATTTTGTATAGGTCGCGATCGCGCAGACATCGTACAGATCCAAGAACTATTTAAAGCCGCCGCCTTTTGGGCGAGGGAACGCAAGATAGAAGATTGGGAAATTGCGATCGCCAACAGCGAACCCGTGGTTACAGTTTGGGACGGCTCACGGGCGATCGGCTTTGCCAGAGCCACCTCAGATGGGATCTATCGAGCTACCATCTGGGATGTCGCCATTCACCCGGATTACCAAGGTGCAGGACTCGGCCGTAAATTAGTGCAAACCGTCTTGAGTCACCCTCGGATGTGCCGAGTAGAGCGAGTTTACCTGATGACAACTTACAAACAAAGCTTCTACGAGCGCATCGGTTTTCAGAAAAACGCTAGCACCACCATGGTACTTGAAAATCAGCTTCTAGAAGAGAATCTCGAATTAGAAATTAGCAACGGCGAATTGCTAACTGCTAATTGTTAAATAAGCAGAAAACTTGCATCCAAATTGCCTCAAAATTTCTTAAATGTAGGGTGCGCAGCGCGCACCTTACTCCCGATAAATAATTTCCCTCTTCCTTCCTTCTTCACTCTTTCATCTTGACGCTTGACTTCTTCCCTCCATCCCTCAATCCGTTAAACAATCCATTCCCTTCTTCGTTCTTCACGAATTTGCCAAAGGAATAGAACACTGAGTTCGGTTAAAATTGCACTCTTCGGACTCAGAAGGCACGGCCAGAACCTCCAACTTGCCGCTCATCAAACTTAAAAGAGTCTGATTCATCAATAACCTCATTCCTGAAGACACCTGAGAATTATCGCTGCTCTTGGTAACATCACACTCCAAATCGTGCTTCAGCAAATCCCAAGACTCGCTCCAAGCACTCACTGAACGCTGATCGTCCACCCAAATGTGAACGTACCCAGATTCCGGTGAAGCGTGGGCAGACACAGAAATACTCCCCTCCTCCATCTGAGCAACAGCAGTATCTACCAAATTTACTAAAACTTGTCTAAACCTCGGCAAATCTGCCAATACATAAATCCCCGGATCGGGTGGCAATATCTCCAAACGAATGCCGCGATTAGCAGCTTGCAAGTAAGTTAAATCATCAACCTCGTCAAAAACTTTAGCTAACTGAATCGGCTCAATATCCATCCTTTCAGTGCCGTGTTCAGTTTTAGCAACAGAGATAATTTCATCTATTAATTTCACCAACTTGAGTGCCGCGGCGTGAGCTTGCTCGACAAACTCTCGTTCCTCAGCAGGATCGTCGCACAAATCCGAGAGAATTAATTGCAGCGTACCAATCATAGTGCTCAGGGGCGATCGCAACTCGTGAGAAGTTCGAGCCAAAAAACCAGCCTTAAATTGGCTCATCTCCGATGCCATCTGATAAGCCAATTGAGTTTGCTTAAGTTGCTCGGAAAGGGCATCAAACTTCTCTAAGTGAATTTCTTGAGGAGGAGGTGCCACTTTGGGAGCAGGCTCGGGCTGTTGCGAGCTTTTTTGCCGCAGGCGCCAAATCAAACTGCTTCCCAAACCCAGCCCCAGTCCCATACCTAAATATATAAAGTCGCTCCAGCCGATCGGCGCCATATTGCTTTGCCTTGGAGTTTAGCTTTTAGCATTCTAACTCGATAGTGCCTTGTCGCAAGATTTCCCAATCGCTGCCAGTCCATTTAGCCACAGTCGAAGGCAAACTCGAAGCTGTCGTCGCTGTTGCTAATTCAGAAGGAACTAATGTCAAGACTTCCGGAAACTGAGCCTCAATTTCTGCCACCGATTCCAGAGGCGGCTGGCCGGATACATTAGCACTGGTAGTAGCCAAAGGGCCTGTCTGCTCTAGAATCTTGAGCGCAAGGGGAAAGTTAGGAACTCGTACTCCGATTGTAGTCGGATCGATGGGATTCATGGCCGCCGGGACTTTTGGCGAAGCCGGCAGCACCAAAGTTAACGCCCCCGGCCAATAGGATTCGGCTACTTGCTGCCACAATTTTAACTCTGCTGGGCTTCCCTGCACGTAAGGCCACAAAGCCCTCGCCGATGCTGCCATCAAAATCAGCGGTTTGTCTTGACTGCGGCGTTTAGCTGCAAAAATCAACTCCGAGCGATCGGGACGCGCAGCCAAAGCGGGTACAGTATCTGTAGGAAAACTGACGATATGATTACCAGAAATTGCCCCTTGAATCAAGGAGTCGATCGAAACTTGCGCCATTCGATTTTAGATTTTAGATTTTAGATTGAGGAATTGCGCCTGCATTTTCTTGAAATAATTATAGCCGCTTTTCCCGATATTGTTGTGTAGCAATTCTCGGAAATCTGACAATTGCTCTTCACCGCTGAATGCACGCTTGGGAACTATAAAGTACGATTTTCTTGACATCGGATAGAGAGACGGTACAGGATAAATCAATAATAAATTTTGGGTTTCAATAAAGACTTTAAAAGCTTCCCATTTAAAGTTTCCTTCCCAACTCGGAGTTTTAAGTGCCAGCCGCTCTCCTATCACTTCCACAGTCGTAGGTTCCCCCCAGTTCATCTCCATCAAGCCCCTAGGCATCTCTATGTTTATGTCGCGGGGGTTCACCAAAAAAATATCTACAATTTTAGCCAATAAGACTAGCAGGGCTACAAAAACAACGCCCACCACTAACAAGTAGATTTCTTTGAATATAATTGATATCACAATAAAGGAGACTCCTATTAGTAATTCCCTTTTAACGAATTTTCTATTAAGAGATTTTGAGGTTTGTTCTGTATCCCCATCAAGAGCTTCCATGGAATCTTGAAAATTCAGTTGAAACTCAAAATTTCTGGCTTGCATATCAACAACGTGAGGAACTGGCGGAATATTGCTGTATAGCAATTCTCTAAACCCTTGAAGCTGCTCTTGATTAAATGATTTTTTTGGAAAAAAATGCGGTATGTTGGAAAACTCGTCAAAATAGATAACGAACAAACTTTTTGTCTCTAACCAGTGCGAGTAAAATAGCCACTTGAGTTTGAGGCTAATCTTTGCAGTTTCTAACTCCAGTCCACATTCAGTCATTTTTAGAGTAACAAGTTCGTGCCAAATATTAGTTTTCTGTCTCCAGGGAGAGAGTAAATGAAGTCCCAAAAATTGAAATAGCCAATGAAGAAGTTGTAAAATTGCCCATATTAACAAAAAAGGTCCAACTGAAATTCCCGGTTCGATGCCAAATTTTATCGTCGGAAAGAAAAGCATATACCAAAAGAAAAACCGATTGAAGGAGCTGATATTGCACCACCCTAGGAACTTGACAAGAGGGAGGTAGCAGATGCCAAAACCTAGAATGAAATAACCCCAGAGGGGATGTTGGCCAGCAATAATATTGACAATTCCCCACCCCACAAGAACGACAGGAAGACTCCACAACTCGACTGTCTCGAAAGGATTCAATTTCCGGGAAATTCTATTAGCTTCTAAATATTCTTTGAAAGTAAACTGGTATTCCAACTTCACAGTGATACCTCTTGGGTGCTGAGTGCGATCGCAGTTTTTACCCCAACTATAATCTCTCAAAATCAAGCAAGTATACAGAGTTGAAAAATTCTCTCTTTGCTAGCCTTGCTTCCTACCGCCGATAGGCTAAAGCAAACCGATCAATTCCTGCTAAATCAGAAAATATCTGAACTTCACGGTAACTCCCGTGACTTTGCAGCATATCAGCTACCGCCTCAGCTTGTCCCGCCATCATCTCCACCAACCAAACTCCCCCGGATTCTAAATAATCGGGAGCCGTTTCTACCAAATGCCTGATGCAATCTAACCCGTCCAAACCGCCATCTAACGCCAAATGAGGTTCGTGCTTCAAAACTTCCGGTTGCAGAGTCAGCACGGTGCTGCTGGGAATGTAAGGCGGGTTAGAGACCATGCCACTAACGCAACCTTTAAGAAAGGTTAGCGGTTCCCACCACAAACCTTGATAAAAATTAATTCGCGATGCAAAACCCAAATTCTCAGCATTCAGTTGAGCAACTGCCAAAGCTTCCGAACTGCAATCTACTGCATAAACCCTAGCATTTGTCAACGCAGAAGCCAAGCCGATCGCGATCGCCCCGCTGCCCGTCCCCAAATCCACCCAATGCGATTTGGCAAATTCTCCCCCCCGAAGCTCCCAGAAGTTTAAATCTTCTCCCCCCCTTAGTAAGGGGGGGTTGGGGGGGGTAGATTTTTGATTAATATTTTCTGCTTCTAAACGGCTTTTAACAGCTTCTACAGCCAAATCGATCAGCAATTCCGTTTCAGAACGCGGAATTAGCACCGCCGGCGTTACTTTGAGCGAAAAATGCCGCCAATGTGCAACTCCCATTAAATACTGCACCGGCACCCGTTCCTGCAAGCGCCGCTGCCACAATTGAGCAAGTTCAGATAAAGACAACTTTAATTCTATTTTTGGCAAATCTTTAAACGACTCCAAACGCAGAGCCAACCTATCCAAACCAGCCAGCTCTTGCAACAGCCAGTCGATTTCTGCTAGGGGAATGTCATAGGTAATCGCCTCGGTTTTAGCTTGATTCATCCACTGCCAAACCTCTAAACCCGAAACTAACATAAGACTTTGGTAATAATTGCTAATTGCTAATTTCTAATCCGTAAATAGTAGGTTGAGTCGAGAAACCCAACCTACTAATCAATGACTGATAACTGATGACTGCTGGCTAAGTATTAGCGAGCCGGTCGAGCTGGAGCCGGAGAGGCTGGAGCCGGCCGAGCTGGAGCCGGAGCCACCTGTTGATTTTGGCCCGCACCAGAAGGTTGGAGCGATCGCACAAATTCCAGCGACTCCCGCGACGGAATCAAAATCATTTGGGTCAAAAACGGGTCGTTCTCAGTACGCAAAGCTTCCAAAACGCTCTCCAAGTTCACCACCTCAATCTTAATTGTGGCGGTCACGTTCGGCTGCTGCTGCTTAAAACGATCGACCATGCCCTGTAAATCCTCCTTGTTAAAAAACAAGGGAATCACCTCTTGCTGACCCCGCTGAATCGTCAAATAACCATTTTCCGCACCGCCTCTGGCCAAAAACAGAGGTACACCGTTGAACTCGTTAACTTGTTGACCAGTCTGCTGAAGTACAGTTTTAGCCGACTGCACCTGCTGCGGAGCCGGAACGAAAGCAAATTGAACTTCCTCCGGCTTGCCTTTATTTGCTTGAGTGATCTGATAAATTTCGCCCAGGGAGACCGGCATCACGCGCACCGAGGCCGCCAACTGAGGATTTCTGGTTTTCAGTTGATCGACAAAAGCTTGAGCATCTTTTTGGCTGATGAAAATTCCCGCCACGGAAGCATTACCAGTTTGACCCTGACCCTGCTTGGGAACAGAAGCGATCAGGGGCGCACCCTGAGCGTCTGTAATCGTAAATACTGGCACCGATCGCAATTTTTCCAAAATTTGCGGCTCCGGCAGTGCCAGTGCAGACATCTTGCCAATTGGGGAGGGGCTCAGCAGAGTGCTGCCGACAATTCCCAATATTGCGCCCAAACGAACTAATGATTTCATGTTTTTTCCATCAGGAGCGATCCTGAAACACATTAACGCAAAGACTGGCGACTTAACACGATCGTCAAAAACTGCCTCAATTTGTTTTCATTTTGACGAAATGTAAACATCTGAGACAGTTCTGCTTAAATCTATTCTTAAATCTATTATTTAACATTGTGCGATCGGGATGACAGGATTTGAACCTGCGACATCCTGCTCCCAAAGCAGGCGCGCTACCAAGCTGCGCTACATCCCGGTGTTATAGTTAGCTAACCTCTAACCATTAACACACAAAACCGCTTGCTTGTCAAGCTTTATTAAATATTTAGCTCTAGATGCAGCTAAGGCAAAGTTTTTTTCAGGTTGTGCGGTTTGACCCCACCCAAAAACCGATACCAGCCCCTAACTCCTATCGTGATCTGCTCACAATTTTAGACCCTAGTTCAAGCTCCCAGATTCATCTGTGGAATAAATCTCAAATAGTTTCTTCAACTGAGGGCGACTCGACTGACGGGGACTTGACGGCTCAACTGAGCGCCGATCGTCTGGAATCACTCGCCGCAGTCTCAAATCTCAAATCGACTGACAATACTTGCACAGTTTCATAACTGGTATGCTGCCGAGATACATCCACGGGTAACTGACCGCAGCGCACAGGTGCAGTTGGTGTTGGCAGCGTCAATATTGTATTGTATTTCCTCAACAAATCAACGCCGACCTGCACCTCGCTCGCTAATCTGGATACCAAAACATACCTTTGATCCCCTCTGGATCGGACATAAAGCCCAAATTGCGGTAAAAGTCCACCACTTGAGGGTCAGCAAATAAGGTAATGTTGCTGATATCTTCACTGCGGAGTTTTTTAATTATGTATTTCATCAGCGCCTTGCCCATGCCCTTGCCCTGGTAGTCGGGATGAACTACCACATCCCAAAGCGTGGCATTAAAAGCATGGTCTGAAGTCGCTCTGGCGAAACCCACCAGCCGTCGCTGGCTGCCCCGCATCTCCCACATAGAGACGACTAGGAAGCTGTGCTGAATAGCTTTTTTGACTTTACGCAGGGGACGGCGGGACCAACCCACTGCATTACAAAGTTCTTCGAGTTCGTAGAGGTCAATGTCCCGATCGCAACTGAAAAAGATGCGAGCGTTGCCGCTGGCGGGTTTGCGAAACGTTGGGGAAAGCGGATCGCCTAACCCAACAGCCACATCTTCCTCAAAATCCGCTGTTTGGGGTACAGAGGCAGACTCAGAACTACTAAATAAGTTTTTCCAAAAACCCATGCAGGCGCGGTTAAGGTAGTAGAAGTTGGACGACGAGAAAGAGAACCCGAAAGATAAATCCACTCCGATCGGCGTGGGATGAATTGCGGGTAACCTCTTGAGGAACAGTTTACGGTACACTCATCTTACGCCGAAAACAGGGATTTGTCGTCCAACATTGAGTCTGCGCTTTTTTGATTCTGTCAAGTTTGGTAGAACTGTTCTGCTAGCCAGTGCCCGGACAACCCGCTTTTAAGGTAAAATTTGTTGCCGAACCAGGACAGAGGCATTTTGGGAATTGCTTCTTTTGAGTGCCGCCGATCGCGTCGGAACTTATACCCTTGGTGGGAAATAGCACTGGAATGGCGCAACGGTGACATTCTCGTGATAAGTTCTCAGACAGATTTGACTTTTGCTTTTAGTGAGGAGACGGGCACAATTTAAGTCGAATCGTCGAATCGAAAATCCCATTGCCATAAGGCATGGAAGAGTCAATACCTCATATATCTCCCGCACCTTCTCCTCAATTATGGCTTCGGGTTTAAAACCATCTACACTAGAACTCCTCAAGCGCTTTAACCGAGCGTTTCCGCAGTTTTATGAGCAATTTGTCAGCAGCGAAATCCAGTTGCAAAACCTCAAATTAGCTTACCAGCTTTACAAAACTCGGCAAGCAGTCATCGAAATTCGAGCCGAAGGTAACAAAAGTGCCCTGCATTTTGCTTACCGGAACCAGTCTTTTCTACTGAGCGATATTTTTGGAGTGCTCGCGGCCTACGGACTGACAATTCACAGTCTGAGTCTGTACGGTCAAATTTACCCGCCCATGCTGGTATTTATCAAATTGGTCGTATCTCGCGGTGGCAAGGTATTGGCAGATAAAACAGCAGAAAACGTCTGTAGAGCCGTTCGAGAGGCCTTGGCGGGACATTTTGAGGTTGAAGAGATGTTGGCGGTGGAATTTAATTTAGACGCGGGTTTGGAAGATGTGGCAACTGAATTCTACGTCGATCCGGTTTTCCACTTGCCAGCTTTGCTGATTGAAGCAGATAATCAACCTGGACTTTTTTACAAAGTTATGTATGCCATCTGGCAAGAGGATTTGTTGGTCGTAAATGCTAATTTGCTGGTTTGGCGGGGGCGAACTCGCCTAATTCTCTACTTGTTGGGGCCCAATGAAAGTTTAATCCCCGAGTATTTGGGGCAGAAAATCGCTGAGGGGGTGCGACAAAGATTGCTGGGCGAGCGATTTTAGGGCAAGTTAGCGATGATATCTAAATAACTAGATTTCTCTAAGCAGACATTAGTTTACAGAAGTTTTCCAGTGAGATAGGGCAAAAAGATCGACACCATTACCATTGTTCGTACAAACGAGTCTAGATAGCGGTTATTATAAACACGGGAGACCCCGAAACGATGTTGTCAAGCTTTTTAAGCTTGATGGCGTACTTTATCTACAAAATAACCGCCTTAATAGAAAAGATGTGCCAAAGACATAGGGGAGTTTTACCAGCAATATAGCAATTCTTGCAGGAGTCGTAAATTTTTTACCCCACCCCAACCCACCCCGAACCCGATCTGAGTTTCTAATAAATTCACCAATGATGGAAGGATTGCTATATTGCTGACTTTTTTTAGTTCGTAAAATCAGCTTGCGGAACTACACGCAAAAGTCGTAAGTATTCGCAAAAATCCCCTAAAATTACGTATTACCTCTTTCAAAACTAGGTATAACTAAGGCTACTTAGCTATACCTAGTGATAGATTAAAGCAGTCTTGAATCATCACAATTTTTCTGGTTTAAAGTTAAATGTGGAAGGTACGAACTTAATTTTGGACTAGACTACCAAAATATTTGTAATCGAAATTGATACTGAGATTCCGAGGATTTACGATTTACAAATCGGCTAAAAATGGGAAAATTGTTGTCGAAAAAGGCGCTTCAAAAATCGCGCTGATGTATGTCATGCTTGCGAGTATCATACAGCAGACAGAAATTTGAATACTGCAAAAAACATATAACGCTGGGAGAGAAGGAATATTTATTCCAGGGCGATCGGATAAAAGGGCAAGTTAGGCCAAGATTGCCAGTGAAGTGGAGAAAAATCTTGTAGCGTTAACTTAAGACCGCGCGTTGCAGCAGGAAGTAAGAGGTAAATCGATAAAGTTGAGTCTTCTTGACTTACTTATAGCGCTTCTTGAGTAGATGAGGTAAGCAATTTCACTGAAAAAGCTTTAGAAAACAGGGTTTCGGCGTACTCTCTCTTTCTGAGAAAGGCTATACATAGGTTTACATAGGTCTTATGGAGCGGGTAGGATAAAAGTATGGCAACAATCGACATCCTAGGGGTTCGGCACGCTTACGATTTGACGGCTCCGACTGCTACTTCCCCGGTTCTGGTATTTGTCCATGGCTGGCTGTTAAGCCGCCACTACTGGCAACCTTTGACCGATCGCTTGGCATCAAACTATCAGTGCCTTACCTATGATTTACGGGGGTTTGGCGATTCTCAATCGGACGCAGGCGATGCTCGTCCATGTTCCAAACCGCTAAATTCCTGTTACACTCCCGCAGCTTACGCTCGCGATTTGGAACTTTTACTCGAAAAACTCGATATATCTTCTGCTTGGCTGGTGGGACACTCTCTGGGCGGTACGATCGCTCTATGGGGAGCCAGCCAATTGTCTGATCGTATTAAAGGTGTGGTCTGCATCAATGCAGGGGGTGGCATCTATCTTAAGGAAGAATTCGAGCGGTTTCGAGCGGTAGGCAAGCAGCTAGTAACAATGCGTCCCGCCTGGCTGCCTCGCTTGCCCTTAGCAGATTTCGTCTTTGCCCGCGATTCTGTAGCCCGCTCGATCGGAAGATCTTGGGGACGGCAGCGCTTAATAGATTTCGTGGGAGCTCATCCAGAGGCAGCTTTGGGGGCTTTGTTGGACTCGACCACAGAAGCGGAGATTCACCTCTTGCCACAAATTGTGTCCCAACTCAAGCAGCCTGTTTATTTTATTGCCGGTACTAAAGACAAAATTATGGAACCAAAATACGTGCTGCATTTGGCTAGCTTTCATTGGATGTTCCAAGGTTGCGGCGAGAATGTCCTTCAGCTTCCCGATTGTGGCCATTTGGCAATGGTGGAACAGCCGGATGCAGTGGTTAGTTACCTGCAAAATATTCTGAAACAACACACTTAAAGCGAATTGGGTCCAGGAAAGCCGACGAATCAGGCATTGGACTCAGATCCGGTTCGGGGAAACGAAGCTCCCAAATAGAAAGTTATAGCAGAAGGAAAAAGGAAGAAGGAAGAAGGCTTTAGTTGTTCTCTAGGAGAGAGGAAAGTAATTGGCCAGATGGGGAAAGTGCGATTAAGAACGTCCTAAGCGTCCGGGCGGTTGCTATACAAGTTACAAGTTAAAACATTCTTCCTTCTTGCCTGTTCCTTCTGCCTTTGCCTAAATCTGTTATCTTAAATAGATAAGTCTGCCCGCTCGCCCTCTTCGGACAGACGTTTCGATTAAATAGTGGCTTTCAACTCTAAATTCTAATTCTGCTTAAATATCTGTGCGCGTTAACCTCACCGATCGGCAACAACACATCCTTTGGGCAACGGTTCGCCACTACATAGCTACAGCGGAACCCGTTGGCTCAAAAGCTTTGGCTGACGAATTCAACCTCAGCGTCAGCCCAGCTACAATTCGCAATGCGATGGGGACTCTTGAAAAAGCTGGACTGCTTTATCAGCCCCACACTTCGGCAGGACGAGTCCCCTCTGACTCCGGCTACCGAATTTATGTAGACCAGTTGATTCAACCCTCTGATACGCTCGCCCGCAAGGTGGAACAGGTACTAGACCAACTCAATTGGTCGGATGGTCGCATGGACGCGGCACTCCGTGGCGCTGCTCAAATCCTGGCAACTATCAGCGGTTACATAGCCATGATCACCATACCGCAAACCAATATGGCTTGCTTGCGCCACTTGCAACTGGTGCAGCTAGAGCCGGGAAAGGTGATGCTGATCGTGGTGACGGATGCTTACGAAACTCAATCGGTTTTGGTGCAGTTGCCGAGGGACGCAGAAGGTAACACGCCTGATGCCGAAATCGTCGATCGCCAATTGCAGATTTTGTCGAATTTTTTGAACACCAAGTTGCGCGGACGATCGCTCTTGGAACTCTCGGCTGTAGACTGGAGCGAGTTAGACCGGGACTTTGAGCTGTACGCTGAGTGGGTGGGAACGATGCTGACTGCTTTGAGCAGCCGCCAAAGCAATCCAACCTACACGCGTATTCTAATCGGCGGTTTGGCAGAAGCGCTGCGCTTGCCTGAGTTTTCGCAGTTGCAGCAAGTTCAAACTTTGGTGCAATTGCTCGAACAAGAGCAGGAACTGCTTTGGCCTTTGATTTTTGAATCGCCTGAGTTAGACACCCCCGGCAAGCGGGTAACGGTGCGTATTGGTTCGGAAAATTCCTTAGAACCAATTCGTGGCTGTACTCTGATTTCTTCGACTTACCGCCGGGGATCGGTCCCGGTGGGTAGTGTTGGGGTTTTGGGACCGACGCGGATGGTTTACGAAAATGCGATCGCGGTGGTGGAAGCGGCAGCCGATTATTTGTCAGAAGCTATTGGTGGAAATCGAGTTAGTTTTCCTGATGGCGATCGAGGGCGATCGGATCATCCCTTGTTAGATGCACCCTAATGTGATATCCCCAAGCTTAACTGGCTTGGGGTTTGATTGTCTGTGGACGTACTCGCAACCTTTATAAACCGGGTTTTGTGACAAAAAACTTAGGCTTTTATCCCACATTCCGCACCTTGGGGTGTTACACAGCATATTTACGCAGAAAACTATATCTTTAAAGTAATAAATTATGCTTTTAAAAATTTTTTTATACGTTAATCTACGGTATTATAGTATAACTTATAGTTTTATTGCTGCATAAAAATAAGTAAAAACCGATAGTGACACTTGAGGGTGCGCAATGTGGTTTTATACTCTTTGTGGGGTAAGAAACTAAAGCTTCGCGCTTGACCAGAGAGTTTCGTAAACAACCCGGTTTCTGCGTCCATGAGCGACTCGGAAAGTGGCAGGAGTTGCGGGCGATCGACTTTCCAGCGATCGGGAGCAAGAGATGGCGATGGTGAGCGATCGCGCATTTAGAGAAAGTGGTCGCGGAGTGTTAGTCGAATGGGAGGTTTAGCAGCTTAACCGATGAGTTTTGTTGCAAACCGGGTGGGCGATCCCCCGCCCTAGGGATAGCGGCTGCGACAAATAAATTGAGGAGGCGCGAACCCCGTGATCGTCGATTCCCAAGGCAGCAGAATGTCAAAATATTAAGACATTTTAGAGAGTTCGTCAAAAACAACTAAAAAAGATTAGTGTGGAGATGAAAGCAATATTTCTTTTGGGAATAGCCCGGCTTAGACAATTGCAAATAACTTGCAGTGAATTTGGCTTGATTGCAATTCAAAAAAAAATTAACTGCTGAGTTAAGCTCGAAACTAAATTTAGGGAATTTTCTTTTAGCATTCAATGAAATCGACTGATAAAACTAAGAATACCTTTGCGATAACAACGCCTCTGTATTATGTAAACGATTTACCTCACGTTGGCAGTGCTTACACGACTATGGCTGCAGACGCCCTAGCCAGATTTGAGCGGCTGCGGGGTAAATCTGTTTTGCTGGTGACGGGGACCGACGAACACGGGCAGAAAATTCAGCGGACAGCCGAGAGTTTGGGACGATCGCCCCAAGCTCACTGCGATTCAGTGGTTCCGGCGTTTGAGGCGCTTTGGGAGCAACTCGACATCCAGTACGATCGCTTCATCCGCACAACTTCGCGGCGCCACGAGTACATTGTCAAAGAATTTTTCCAACGCGTCTGGAACTCCGGCGACATCTACTTGAACCAGCAACAAGGCTGGTACTGCGTCTCCTGTGAAGAATTTAAGGATGAAAGGGAATTGTTGCCGGGAAATCGGTGTTCCGTCCACACCAGCAAGGAAGTTGAGTGGCGCGACGAGGAAAATTACTTTTTCCGTCTCTCGCGGTATCAAGACCAACTGCTGGCATTGTACGCAGAACGTCCCGACTTCATCGCGCCGGAAAGCCGACGCAACGAAGTGCTCAGTTTCGTCAACTCTGGACTGCAAGACTTTTCGATTTCTAGAGTGAATCTCGAATGGGGTCTACCAATGCCAGTTGACCCCAGTCACAGCATCTACGTCTGGTTTGACGCTTTGCTGGGATACGTCACCGCCTTGCTAGATCCGGACAGCGACCCGCTGTTGGAGAATGCTTTATCTAAATGGTGGCCGGTTGACTTGCACTTGATCGGCAAAGATATTCTTCGCTTCCACGCAGTTTACTGGCCGGCAATGCTGATGTCAGCGGATCTGTCGGTGCCGGGCCGCGTCTTCGCACACGGGTTTTTGACCAAAGACGGCAAAAAAATGGGGAAAACGGAGGGTAATACTTTAAACCCTGTCGAATTGGTCAACAAATACGGCGCTGATGCAGTGCGTTACTATTTTCTCAAAGAAATTGAGTTCGGAGAGGACGGCGATTTTAACGAAACTCGGTTTATCAATATATTGAATGCTGAGCTAGCAAATGATTTGGGAAATTTGCTTAACCGTACCCTAAATATGGCTCGCAAATATTGCGGTGGTTGCGTACCGAATGTGTTGGGAGAAAACATTGACGGCGACAACCTTCTCAAGGCTATGAGCCTGGATTTGGGCGCTCAAGTAGCGGGTTTTTACGAAGAGTTGGCTTTTAGCAAGGCTTCCGAAGCCGTGCTTGCATTAGTGCGAGCCGGTAACAAGTTTATTGACGTGCAAGCACCTTGGAGTTTGTACAAGCAGGGACAGATCGAAAGTGTCGCACAAGTGCTATATTCTGTTCTGGAATCTGTTAGACTAGCATCTTACCTTTTATCGCCGATTATTCCAAATATCAGCAACGCTATCTATCAGCAGCTAGGTTTTTCAATTGACTTTAACGATCGAGTTACAGTTAACAGTTTAGCGAATTTTGCAGCTCATGCTGCCTGGGGCGCTTTGCCGGCAAACCAAACTCTGGGGGAACCCCAACCTGTTTTTAAGCGGCTCGAACTGCTGTAAACAGTACCTTCATAGTTGGCAGCCAGGGCTCTGGGTGTGATGACAGACTACGAATTAGCAGTTATTTCCTTACCAATCTTTCATAAAAATTGAGGCATAACAATCATGTTGAATAGAATAGAAAGCAACGATCTTTTTACGCCGGAACAGGTTCTAGAAAATAGGGGTAGAGTGGCAATTTTTATTGACGGTTCTAACCTTTTTTACGCGGCTTTGCAGCTAGGAATTGAAATTGATTACACTAAGCTGCTGTGCCGTTTAACTGCGGGCTCGCGGCTGCTGCGCTCTTTCTTCTACACGGGTGTCGATCGCACTAACGAGAAACAGCAGGGGTTTTTGCTGTGGATGCGCCGCAACGGCTACCGGGTGATTTCTAAGGATTTGGTACAGTTGCCCGATGGTTCTAAGAAGGCGAATTTGGATGTAGAAATCGCTGTGGATATGATGGCTTTAGTGGGGTCTTACGACACGGCGGTTCTGGTGAGCGGTGACGGCGATTTGGCTTATGCTGTAGATGCGGTGAGCTATCGCGGTGTGCGGGTGGAGGTGGTGAGTTTGCGATCGATGACGAGCGACAGTTTGATTAATGTAGCCGATCGCTATATCGATTTGGAAATGATTAAGGACGACATCCAAAAAACATCGCGCCCTAATTATGCTTACCGCCCTTTGTCTGGTCTGAGCTTGATGGAGGAACACGACGACAGATAGGGATTTGGTAATGGATAATGCGTAACGGGTAATGGGTGATGGTTAATGGTTTGAATAATGGAGAATTAGAAGTTAAAATTTTTAACAAAGCATGAAACTTTTTTAATTTTTGATTAAGTGTTTTTCAATACCCAATTATCAATTACCGATTCCCAATTACCGATTGCCAATTTTCAATGCCCAATGATTAATCTCACATCCCCACTTTCCCATTTCAAATCCCCAAAATGGAGGCTGCTATTTTTAGCAGCACTGCTTTTGGGGATTGATTCTTGTTCGGTTCCGCAAGAGACTCAAAAGAATAAATTAGCTGAGGATCTCCAAACTGCTCAACAGTCAAACAGCACTTTAACTTTAAACAAAGTAACTCTAGAACAAGCAAACGAAAAGGGCGAGACGTTCTGGAAAGTAAACTCGCAAAATGCCGTTTACAGCAAAGATAAAAAGATAGTTAACGTTGAGAAACCTGTAGGCAAATTGTTTCAGGACGGCAAAGAGATTTATGACATTCAGGGAGAAACCGGGCAGGTATTTCAGGAAGGAAATCAGGTTTTTCTCAAAGGTAACATAGTCGCTACAGACCTGAAAAATGGAGTGGTGTTACGCGGAAATGAGTTGGAGTGGCGACCAAAGGAGGATGTTTTAGTTGTCCGTAACAATTTGACGGGAGAGAACAAACAGGTGACGGCTTCAGCGAAGGAAGTGCGGGTTTTCAGCAGGGCTAAGAGGATGGAGTTATTCGGTTCTGTGGTGGCCAATGTTAAAGATCCGATTTTGCAATTGCGAACCGAGCACTTAGTGTGGTTTGTGGGGCAACAAAAGGTAAACAGCGACAAACCCACTCAAATAGACAGATACAAAGATAAAATAGTAACAGACAGCGGTTTTGCCGACCAAGTAGATGTAGACTTAAAGACCAAAATTGCGACGCTGACAAAAAATGCTCAGTTGATGCCATCAGACCCACCGCTGCAAATAGAAAGTAGTTTGATGAGTTGGAATTTTCCCGCGCAATATGTGATATCGCCCGGGCCTGTGAAGGTTTTGCACCGCGTGGAAAAGGTGACGATGACTGGCGATACGGGGCGCGGAGATTTAGAGAAAAAAATATTTTATTTGACGGGCAATGTGGTAGGAATTGGGGAAAAACGTCAAGCTCAATTAAATACCGATCGAGTAACGTGGTATTTAACTAACCAGACTTTCGACGCGGAAGGAAATGTGGTTTACAAGCAACTAAATCCGGTGTTTAATTTGACTGGGCCGAGGGCAGCGGGAGAGCTGAAAAATCAAACTGTGATTGTCAAAGGCGACGGTGGCGGTGGCCAAGTGGTTACGGAATTTGTACCGGACGAGTATAAGGGAAATTTGGGACAGTAGAGGGAGTTGCAACTGCAGATGTTGGCAGATGAACGCAGGGGAAAGCGGATATAATTAAGATTGGATTTAGTAAGGGGCGGTTGGGATGACAACAACTTTAGAAAAGTTAGAAGGACTCGATGAATCTATCTTAATTGATGGGTTCAGTTGTAGAGAGTTTAAGGCTGTTGAAAAGTTGCTCTCGCGTTCCGGGGTGAGACTGCAGTTTTTAGATAGGGTATTTGAGATTAAGCTGTTCAGCATCTAAAACGCATATTGTACTATAGCAATCCTGGCGGGGTGACAACCCCGCCGCAACCCAGATAGAGAGAGGTGTTAACCGACTTGTGGTAAAAAAAGATAGGTCAGAAGAAGGTTCCCAACGACCTATCAAAAAATATGCTACCCCTATTTTATCAGACACATCTCCAACAACACTTAACTCGCGCTCAGTTTT
>NZ_JAUBQU010000298.1:0-1251 GCF_036701435.1 Microcoleus sp. Pol12A5 | reverse complement strand
AAAAAGACGCTTTATTTGAGCAAGATTTTTAAGTGGTACGGCGAGGATTTTGTAAAGGCGGCGGGTTCGGTGGCTGATTATGTGGGCGGTTATTTGGGGCCGGAGGCTGCTGTGGGTGATGGATGGGCGATCGTTTTTTTGCCTTACGACTGGAATTTAAATCGGGTTGATGGTTGAGATTTGTGCCTAGGGGTAGGTGTTTTTTTGAGGGAGTGATTTTTTTCGGCTGTATCAGTTGCTTAGTATAGGTTTAAGGCACTTTATGAAAAATCAGATGCAAATGCTGTATTGCTTGCTATGAAAGGTTTTGAGGCTTGTTGAAAATTTTGCTTCTTGACAGGTTGGTATTGAAATGGTACTTTTAGTACAGACGCAAACGAACCTTGAAAACTAAATACAGTAAGAGTTTCAAAAACCAACTGTTGCAATCAACCTAAATCCCTATCAGGGATTGAAACTCTGCTACTTTCTACGACTTGTATATACAAATCCCGTTGCAATCAACCTAAATCCCTATCAGGGATTGAAACGAGAGCGCCCGTCCCCGCTTCGCCCCACAGCCAATCCCGTTGCAATCAACCTAAATCCCTATCAGGGATTGAAACGCCAGCGCCATTTTTTCGTGCCAGTTGCATCCGTGAATGTTGCAATCAACCTAAATCCCTATCAGGGATTGAAACCCCGGAGGCGGGAATCACTGAGATAATTAGGGTGTTGCAATCAACCTAAATCCCTATCAGGGATTGAAACAAGCATTATAAATCTTCTTTATTTTGTAAATAATTGGTTGCAATCAACCTAAATCCCTATCAGGGATTGAAACAACAAATTAGCTCAAAAGTCAATGAACATCACGTTGCAATCAACCTAAATCCCTATCAGGGATTGAAACGTAAATCCAGTGGACGAAGCTGTGGCATTTTGAATTGTTGCAATCAACCTAAATCCATATCAGGGATTGAAACCCGACGAAATTGCTGCGCTCTCACTTGTTTGGCTAGTTGCAATCAACCTAAATCCCTATCAGGGATTGAAACTTAGAAGACGAATCCGACACCGGCGAGGAAATACTGTTGCAATCAACCTAAATCCCTATCAGGGATTGAAACACTTCTTGTGCCTTAACTTCAATGATTGCGTTTTCAGTTGCAATCAACCTAAATCCCTATCAGGGTTGACGGGGTGACAACCCCGTCAAAAGCTTGATAAAATCAAGGACATAGCCCTGTACCCCCTCTGGAAGAATGGCAG
>NZ_JAUBQU010000163.1:0-9996 GCF_036701435.1 Microcoleus sp. Pol12A5 | reverse complement strand
TGAAATTTGCGATCGCCAGAGAACTCGGATTTGTTCCGACGCTAAAGTTGGTCGCACTGCTAAAACCGCCAGTTCCATTTCCCGCCAAAATTGAAACGTTATTAGAACCGCTGTTGCTAACAGCTAAATCTAGTCTGCTGTCGCCATTAAAATCAGCAATTTTAATCGCACTTGGGTTTAAACCAACATTAATATTGGTCGGAATGGCAAAACTGCCATTTCCCGTTCCCAATAAAATTGAAACGTTATTAGAACCGCTGTTGGCTACCGCGATATCGAGAAAATTGTCGCCGTTCAAATCTCCGAGTGCGATCGCACTCGGACTTTGACCGACATTAATATTAGTCGGATTGCCAAAACTACCTTGACCATTTGCCGATAAGATGGTAAGATTATTAGAATTTTGATTGGCGACGGCGAGATCGAAGAAATTGTCGCCGTTAAAATCTCCCGCAGCGATAGCGCTGGGACTTGGCCCGACATTCACAGTAACAGGAGTGGGAAAATTGCCTTGTCCCGTTCCCAGGTAAATGGCAACATGGCCTTCAGGTGCATAAGCATGAGTAACGGCAAGGTCGGGTAAATCATCAGCATTAAAATTGCCGACAGCGATCGCACTAGGGTAATCGCTCGCACTCAAAAATCCCGGACTGTTAAAGTTGCCATTACCCGCTCCTAAAAAGATATAAATGCTGCTAAATTCGACACCTTGTGTGGAAGTTATCGCTAAGTCGGAAAAGTTATCGCCGTTAAAATTTCCAACTGCGATCGCGGTAGGACCCCATACCGAAGTCAAATCAGTTCCAGAGTTAAATCCTCCTTGACCGTTTCCCAGTAAAATAGAAACGCTATTCGAGCTGATGTTAGCAACAGCTAAATCTAAGATGCCATCGGTATTGAAATCGGCAGCAGCAACAAAAGATGGACTGCTTCCCGCATTAAAGTTACCACCAGAACTAAAGGTATTGAGGACGTGACTGTAAGCTGCGATCGCTTCTGGTCGAAATGCTAAAGATGTTGCTATTTTCCCTGATGTTACTTCTAGGAACCAGTCGCCGCCTTTTGCTGCACTTCCGGTGAGGTTTTCGGAAGCAGCAACCGACGCGCCGGTTAACTCACTCAGGCGTTTTATAAATGCTTTACCTGTCTCGCCTGCTGCTACGTTGCACCCATACAAAAGAATGTGAGGTCGATTGTTGGGGATTGAGTCGGTTCGTGGCGAAAACCACTGCTGTAGAGAATTCCGATCGCACTCTATATCATCTAAACTCAAGCTACCTTCGCCGAGTTGCAAGCTGCCTGGACTGCCGTGAGAAATGATGTGAATGCTGTCAATATTGGTACGAAGAGCTAAAATTTCAGTAATTTGGTCGATCGCATCTTTATGCCCATCCAAAACGACTACTTCCGTACCCGGCGTTACTGCGGCAATCAAACTTTGATAATCTTCAACTTGAGGGTCGATAAAGGCGATCGACCTTACAGAAACTTGATTATTTAAATTTGGCATAATCCACCTGACTGGGGCTTCAAAAAAATACAAAAATTCCGCCCTTTCGTGACTGGCGTCCGAAACTATCTATCAATTTTTATTTATACAGACACACCCTTTCTCCGTAAAAATCCGGTGAGTGTTCCTCTTTTGTCGTAACCCTAACAGTTTTTTTACATAAAATATGTAAATTTTTCTTAAAAAATAGTTGGTTAATTAAAATTTTGGTAAAGAGCTAGAAAATACTTAAGTATTATTACTGTAAAAAATGCGAGATTGATTTACCACAAATATTTGTGAAACGTAAGTGCAATTGTACAGAAATTTCAAACTAAGCAATTTTGATACATACTTTAGGGTGCGTCAGCAATTAGTTGTGCAGAAAATACGGTCTTTTAACACACCCTACTAAACTTTTGATTACCGCAAACCCCCATCTATCCCCGCTAAAATCTGCTCAGCTTGCCCGCACAAAGCAGCGTGACAGCAACCGTTACTCGCCAACAATCCCCCCCACTGACTCACATCTCCCCGGTTATATTGCAAAGTAGAACCGTCAAAACGAGTAAATCGGCCGCCCGCTTCTGTCAAAATCAATTCCGGCGCCGCCAAATCCCAATCTTTAGGCGCCGACTTTCCCGAAAGAGCAATATAAACATCAGCTTTTTGTTCCACAATTGTCGCAATTTTACAGCCGATACTACCGACAGCTAGTTGATTTTGACATGGCAGTTTTTGTAACAATTGATTAAAGCGATCGCCCCGGTGAGTGCGGCTAGTTACTATAGATAAATCTGCCACTATATTTCGCGCCGAAACCTGCAATTTGACCGCAGACCCGTCCCGATTTTCCATAAAAGCACCCGCATCGCGGATTGCGTAATAAATCTTTTGCTGTTGCGGCCAAGCCACCACTGCCAATATCGGTCTTCCCTCAAAGGCTAAAGCAATGTGAACTGCAAATTCACCTGTTCTGTCAATAAAATCTCGCGTTCCATCCAAAGGGTCAATAATCCAAACCCAACTTTGAGGTAAGGGAACTTGACCGTTGGTTTTCAAATAAGATTTGTAAGTTTCCTCGCTGAGATACCCAAATTCTGCATTCCCTAAAGCCGACTGCAATTCGTCGAGAATGTAAGAATTGACTGCGACATCGGCGGCGGTGACGGGGCCATCTTTTTTTTCTTGGATGTCGAGGTTAGGAGTGTTGGAATCCTGCCGATAATAGGATTGTAGGATATCTGATGCACTCCAGGCGATCGATCGGGCAATTTCGCTGATTTCTTCGAGATTTTTCATAAATTTCTTTTTTGTGAACCGCAGATGAAAGCCGATTAACGCAAATTTCTGTAGGGGCGGTGCCCCCGTGCCCGCCCCGGAAAACCATACATTAGCAATTACCAATTAATATGAGGATATTTCCATTCATAATAATTGGGAAATACAAAATTAGTAAATGAAACCGAAATACTAACCTCCAATGATTTTACATGATGCCACCAACCGACCGGAATAAAGATAGCCTCTCCCGGTTCCAAAATTACTTCAATAATTTTCGCATCTCTGTAAAGTGGGTATTTGTCATAATCGGGATTCTCGCCGTCAACTTTGCTGAAAACTCCGACGTGATTGTAAAGCAGAGGTGTTTGTTGCGGAGAAATCAATTTAATTAGTTTGCGACCAGACACTTGAGCTAAAATTAAATTAACTGGGTCATGGTGCAGCGGTGTAATCGTGCCTTTCGGACCGAACCAAAAGAAAACTCTGCCTTTTGTATCCGTGGGATTTAGATATTCTGGGAAAATTTCAATGTCGTCGAATAGGGGCTTAAATTCCTCTCTTTCCAGAGTTTTGTTGTTAGCAACCATGTAGTAGTCGTTGCTAGGTCCGCCCTTGACTACCATCTCTACATATTTGCGGAACAAAACAATTTTCTTGTGATTTTCTATCTTAATTTCGTAATTCGGGTCTGAGTTGCGGTTAGCTTGAATTTGTACCTCTGCATCGCCGTATTTTTGCTGCAAATATTCCGGCGTCCACAACTGCAACGCTTTCCAGTTGTGCATAATATTGGTAATAATTACTGGGGTATTTTTGGCGTAGTAATTTTCGAGAAAATACTCTCTAGAAAGGCTGCTTTTGCGTTCGATTGTGCCAAACTTGGAAGACAATGCAGCTAATTGATTGTTAATCCTGAGATGAGATTCTAATTTCTGCAATAACTGGACGTAATGGCTTCCTGCTTGAAAGTAGGGATGAGAGGAAATTTCCCTCACTTCTGCGGTGGCTGTTTCCGCATTTATGCCGGTATTTACTAGGGCTTGAATGATTTCTTCGTCGGGTTTATTTAATAATTTATTAGCCGCCACCCACTGTTTCATATTGTCGGGAATTTCTTGTTTGCTTGGAGTGAGTAGATTGGGCAAGTTTTGTGTCAGCCATTCTAGGTTAACTTGCTGTTGTTCTGTGAGGGTAATCCGCAAAGGGGGAAGGGTGATAGTTAGGGGTTGGGTGTCAGACATGATTCGGGTATGTTGTTTTGGGAGTGTTTTGTGTGACTTTAACTTGTCTTACTAATATAGCAATTTTGTTAACGAACCGCGAAGGCGCTAATGCCGCGAAGGAAGAGAAGAGGTAAGTTCACCAATTTTGTCGAACTTGCTGTCAGGATTTTAACTCAACAAGTGCTGCCAGTTCAATTTTTCTAGCTTTGAGCGGTTTTAACCGGATAGTTTGGTTAATTTTTATTTAAAATTAAGCCTTATTCATCCAAGCACGAGTTCCGAAACTTTTGCAGGAATGGGAAGCTATTTTAGCTGCTGCAGTGAGAGTATCGGTAAAGTTATTTTGCAATATGTAGTGACAGAAAGCCCCGTGAAAGATGTCGCCAGCGCCTAAAGTGTCTGCGGCTTGAAGTTGAGGTACTTCTATACTGCCATAACTGTCATTGCTGAGGTATAAAATTGATTTTTCGCCGCGAGTGATGGCAATATGGGAAATTCCTGCCGCTGACAGGTAAGCAAAGACTTGTTCTGAATTGTCGCAGTCGGGCGGATGAAAGTTATCCGAACATACGGCCCATTCTATAAAAGGCAATATTTCCTCTAATCCGGGTTTCCAACTGCCACCGTCGAGGACAATGGGAATGTTTTTTAACTTGGCAAGTTGAGCAATTTGTTTGCTGGCTGCGATTTGATGCCCGTCTACCAGTACAATATTAACTGATGTTAAACTATCATGGTTAATTGTTTGACTGTCAACTTGCGATTTCGTAGCATTGATGGAAATTACCGATCGATCGCCCGTTGCTTCAGTTACAATAATCGAGGACACTGGCGGCGAGTGCGATCGCCCGGGTTCCAAATCGATTATCCTGATATTATACTCCGCTAAGTCTGCACGAATTAATTGGGCGATCGCGTGAGTGCCCAAAACACCAGCCCATACCGCCGCATTCCCCAAATAGCTAAAAGTGACCGCAGCATTGGCCGCGGGCCCGCCCGCAGCAATGGTACAATCAGAAGCAACAACTTTCTGATTTTCACCCGGAGGCTTCTCGGTCAAATAAACTAAATCTAAAGTTGCCAATCCCAAAAATAATCCCGTTTTCATATCGGCGTTAATCCGCGTTCATCTGCGGTTAAAAAATCCCACTCTTAAAATGCAAGCAAATCCCAATACAGGAACACTTTACATCGTAGGAACCCCGATCGGCAACCTCGAAGACATGACATTTCGCGCCATCCGAATTTTACAAACAGTAGACTTCATCGCCGCCGAAGATACCCGCCATACAGGCAAACTTTTGCACCATTTCCAAATCAAAACGCCCCAAATCAGCTATCACGAACACAACCAACACCAACGAGTGCCCGAACTCATCGACAAACTGCTTTTAGGCAAAGATCTGGCCCTCGTCACCGATGCCGGAATGCCGGGAATTTCTGACCCCGGTTCCGAGTTAGTCAAAGCTTGCGCCGATGCTAATATTAACATTATTCCGATTCCCGGCCCGACCGCTTGCATTGTTGGTATAACTGCATCAGGATTACCCACAGAAAGATTTGTATTTGAAGGTTTCTTACCCGTGAAAGGTCAAGAACGCCAACAGAGTTTAGAAGCTTTGCAAATAGAATCCCGCACTATAATATTATACGAATCTCCCCACCGCTTGCGGCAAACTTTACAAGATTTAGCAACTACTTTGGGAAGCGACAGACAGATTGTGCTGGCGAGAGAGTTAACTAAAATGCACGAAGAGTTTTGGCGTGGTAGTATGGAAAGTGCGATCGCACTTTACACCAATCGCGAACCCCAGGGAGAATTTACCCTCGTAATTGCCGGCATCCAAACAGCAGCCCCAATATTTTCCGAAGACGCCATCAAAGCAGAATTGCAAACATTAATTGCAGAAGGCATAAGTCGTTCCCAAGCCAGCCGCCAACTAGCGCAACAAACATCTCTCCCCCGCCGCCAAATCTACCAACTCGCCCTCACAATTGGCGACAATGAATCGCTAGAACAACCCTTAGATGACTTGTGAAGATCTCTCTTCTCTTCTCCTCTGCGCCCTATGCGGTTAAATAAAAAAAGCTAGATACTCACACTCAGAATTATATGGTACGCGGAAACTACGATCGACAAAAGCCATATTTACGCAACCCCCACATCAACAAACCAATCGCCGAAATTTATGCAGACTTAGACGCCTTTAGCTGGGAGATATTTGAAGACCAACCCCACCGCTTCGATACCGTCAGTTTCTACGTCTTGCTTCCCCCACTGTTTTACGAAGGGCGTTTCATCAAAGGAATTTATTTCAGCGAAGCAGTCGAACTCATCAACAAACTATTTCCCCAACTTTCCTCAGTATTTTTATCCTTCGCCTATTCCCCCGGAATCTCCTACTCCTGGGCCCCCATAGCTGACGCCTACTCCAGTTTATACAAAAACCCGCAGCGGGATAAATGGTTTCGCAAAACTTATCCCGATCGCGCCCACAAACCAATCATACCACTGCAAGACACCGACTTCATCAACGAATACTTAATTTCCCCGCGCAACGTCCCCGCCAAAGACATAGACTTGCTAGCCGTCTCCCGAATTTCCGAAGAAAAAAATTTGCCAATTATAGCCAAAGCCTTAAAAGTTTACCGCCAAAAATATCCGCAAAAACCGATTAAATTAACTGTAGTCACCGGCCACGAATTTGATGCTAGCAACCTGAAAACTCTCGACCAGTACGCCTTAGAAGAATGGCAACAAGTCGAAGAAATTTTAACCAATCCCTCCGACTACATTAACTTAGTGCCGAGAGTTGACTACTACAGCGAAATCCCCACATATTATTCGCGAGCCCAAGCATTCGTCCTCGGTTCCCTCCTCGAAGGAAAAAACCGGGGAATTACCGAAGCCATGAGTTGCAACGTACCAGTAATTTGTTTTGAAGAATTCAACCAATACGCCAGAGGCAAATCGCCTGTTTTCCCCGAAGGTGCGGGTCTTTACGCCAAATTTGACCCAGAATCTCTCGCAGATACTATATATACAGTATTGGAAAATCAAACTGAATTTAAGCCGCGATATCAGTATTTAAAGCATTGCGGGCGCAAAAACTTTTTCAATACTTGTATAGACAGTTTTCCTTACTATCAGCACAACATTCCCGGCTACAAGCCGGGAGATGCTATTAACAATTTGTGGCTGGATTTAGCCGTTCAGCAAAATTATCAAGTTAGCTTAAACAGCTTTCTGTACGGAGGTTCTCCCCTATCTCATATTCGCGGGACAAATGCGATACAGCACAATCTCGGTCAGTTAACAAAATTTAAATGACAGATAATTGGGAATGATTAAACTGCAGAGGACACAGAGGCAGAGAAGAGAGAGATGAATACTTCTGAGGTCCAGGGATTTGAGATTAGTTTTCATAGGGAGAACTTTCGCTAAAAAAACCGCGGAATTCATTTCCTAGTGACTGGTAGATGGTGGGCTTAAGTTGAGACTAATGCCATATACCCTATGACAATATCCTTAAAAATCTTACTTGCCAAAACTCTAGCCAAATTAACAGGAACAGCATTGCCGACCATTTTGTATCCATCAGCAATATACTTGTACTTAAAAATAAACTCATCCGGGAAAGTCTGAACTCTCGCGCACTCTCGCACAGAAAGCCGACGGTAAGGCTGAGGCGAATTGGGGTCAAAAATGCGCTTGTCTTTGCCAACCAAAATCATTTTACTAGCTTGAGGATGGAGAGGCGCGTGTCTGCCGCTTGCCTGAATTGTAAACGAAGGTTCTGACCAACTTCTAACTCGATTGCGCGACATATAAAGGCTGGAAAACCCCAAATCCGCACATTCGTGATTTGGGACAGAATCGTGATAATTATCTAATTTACCATTAACTGATATAGGCGCGATCGCCTGCAAATCAAAAATCGCATCTTTCAGCGTCAAAACCTCGGTTCCAGGTTCGGGAAACTCAAAACCAAAACCCAGAGTTTCCCGATAGCCAACAACAATCACCCTTTGCCTATCTTGCGGAACCCCAAAATTTCTAGCATTCACCAACTTGTACGAAACCCGATACCCGATGTCCTCAAACTGCGATAATATATAAGTAAAAGCATCCTTGTTTCTGGGGGCCAAGATACCGCTAACATTCTCAGCTAAAAAAAACAAAGGCTGCTTGTCCCGCACAATTCTGATATACTCCCAGAAAAGTTGACCCCGACTGTCATCAATTCCGCGTTTCGCCCCGGCTTCACTCCAACTTTGACAAGGAGGCCCGCCGATTATCCCAATACAGTTGGGAATTTCATCAGATTTAATTTTTCTGATATCTCTGCGATCTAAAATAGTTTCAGGATGATTGTAATTATACGTATCCCAAATAGACTTATCATATTCATTCGCCCAAACCGGATTAAACCCAGCTAAGCGAAAACCCAAATCCAACCCCCCACAACCAGAAAACAGAGAAATAATATCAAAAGCCACCTTTTTTCGCCCGCAATAAATACAATAAATCAATTATAAACCTCTCTTTTCTTAGATATCTATTTCTTTCTTCTCTCACTCTGCGCCCTCTGCGGTTAATAAAAAAATATAATTCACACACAAACAGAATTTATCATCCTCAATGAATGCAGAATCCATCCTCCAATCTTACCAACACTTCGGCGTCCACCTCGGCCTAGAAAGAATCAAACAACTTCTAGAAAAACTAGATAACCCCCACCAAAAAGTACCCATTATCCACATTGCCGGCACCAATGGCAAAGGTTCCGTTTGCGCTTATCTCTCTTCCGTACTAACAGAAGCAGGCTATCGAGTCGGGCGCTACACATCCCCGCACCTAATCGATTGGACAGAAAGAATTTGCATCAACCAAAAACCGATTTCCCCAACAGCATTGCAACAGTGTCTAGAACGAGTTGTCGCCGCCACCGAAAACAACACCGAAACACCCACTCAATTTGAAATAATCACCGCCGCAGCTTGGCGGTATTTCGCCGAACAAAAAGCAGATATAGCAGTCATAGAAACTGGATTAGGAGGAAGATTAGACGCGACTAACGTTTGCGAAACACCTCTCGCTAGCGTCATTAGTTCTATCAGTCTCGAACACTGGCAAATACTCGGCCCCACCGTCGCAGATATTGCTGGGGAAAAAGCGGGAATTCTTAAAGCAAAATGTCCGGCAGTTATCGGAGAATTGCCAGAATCAGCTAGAATAGTAGTAGAAAAACGCATTCAAGAATTAGACTGTCCGGCGACTTGGGTAAAACCAGCAGTAGATTTAGGACAAGGATTCGCAGAATATCAGTTAAATCAAAATGCGGTTAAAATAAAATATCAATTGCCGCTGCTGGGAAAAATTCAACTAATGAATTCAGCAATTGCGATCGCCACTTTGCAAACTCTCCAAAACCAAGGATGGCAAATATCCCCAACCGCCATCGAAAACGGTATCGCCAAAACCCAATGGCCCGGAAGACTCCAGCAGACAACTTGGAAAAACCGCAATATATTAATTGACGGCGCGCACAACCCCGCCGCAGCGATCGCACTGCGCGAATATGTCGATAATATTAACAGTTCCCAACCGATTAACTGGGTAATTGGGATTCTTGCGACTAAAGACTGCGATGATATTTTGAAAGCATTACTCAAAAAGGGCGATCGACTTTACCTAGTACCCGTACCCGATCACAACTCATCATCCCCCGCAGAACTAGCCACTCTAGCTCAAATTATCTGCCCCGAATTAACTCTCTGTCAAGCCTTCTCCGACTTAACAACAGCTTTAGATGCTGCTGTTACAGGTGACAACCTAACAATCCTTTGCGGTTCCCTTTATCTAATCGGCTATTTTCTGCAACAACAACAATCCCAAGCTTAAACGCATCAGCATTGTGTTTCTTCCTCAGTAAAGATAGGAGGCCACAATTCCGAAACTGGCAATTCCCAACCGGGAAAAAGTTCTGCTACTGTTAA
>NZ_JAUBQU010000297.1:0-1256 GCF_036701435.1 Microcoleus sp. Pol12A5 | reverse complement strand
TTGTAGTCGCACTTTTCCCAGTCGCCAATTTTGTAATTTCGCAGCAACTCCCGTCCTGTTAAACGTTCTGGTGTAGACTGTTTCCGCTTAAACATTGCTAAACGGCTGATTATGTTGTTATTTTTCTTTTCAATCCCAGCAGTTACTCTGGCTTTATTCAATTCGCCGTCAGTCTGAAATAGCGGATAAGATTCAGTGACTCGGATGGTGATAAAATGAGCATATTTTCCCATCGGTTTTGCGGGAATTTGATCGTGGAAAAATTTAGAATCGAGGGTTTTCAGGAATTTCATGGTTTGGTTTCTCCAGTACAAGGTAATTGAAAAAATGTGGACAATTTAGGCTAATTCTGTTTCTGTTTCGGGAAGTTCATCAGGTTCATCCTGCTTTTTTTCCTTGCGTTCTTTGTCGTCTTCCAAGCGATAAAGATAATCGCAAGTGTCCCGAATTAAATTGAGTTGAGTTCCTGCTAAACGAGCGCGATCACCCTTAAAACTCCCATTAAAAATCACCTCCACAAAATATTTAGCAAAATCATAGACTGCTTGCCGTTCTTCTTCATCACTTAAAGCAGGTTTCCATTTACCATCAACGAAGGTAAATGTACGTTTTCCCTCTGCTTCTTTTCGATTGACTTTTTTCATCAAACTAGCAATTTTTGCTGCCACAAGCTGTGTTAGAGATTCAGGATCGTCTGCTAAATCTTTGTTGAATTTTAAAATAACATCAGCCCCTTCATCAATTGGCTTGAGAATTGCATTAGATTTTGGTGGTTTTCCTTTAGCTTTAGCTCGGTAAAAACGGCGGTAAAGTTCTGTCAGTTTTGCAAGTTTAGTCATGTCATCTCCTTTGAAATTGAAGTAGTAATAAAATTCGCAATACAACCGGATTTTGGCAATGGGTACGGACTCGATTTTGTCTTGTTTCCGCAGCCATTTATTCAGGTAGTGAAAGACATAAAGGGGACTGGTTTCTAAATCGCGTGCTAAATCTGACAATTTCCCCCAGTCGGGATTGCCATCTTTTTTACGGTTGACTTCTAAGTGAATGCAGTAAGCGGCACTTAGAGCATTTAGCGGTGAAAATTTAGGCGGATTTGATGGCGGAGGCAAAATGCCGTCTAAGCGATATTCATCTTGCTTAATCAGAGAACGAATTGCTTGATGTTCGCCATCAATCACAACGGTTTTTTCAAAATCTGCACCGCTAATAAAGGGCGGTACTGGCGACTCGGATGCAACTGTTTTGACATCGAG
>NZ_JAUBQU010000162.1:0-10060 GCF_036701435.1 Microcoleus sp. Pol12A5 | reverse complement strand
AAGTTTTGGGAAGGATGCAGGATTTCGTAAGGGATATTTAATTCCTCACAAGCTGCCAGCAGGATTTCAATATTGGTAAGCATAAAATGCAATTTGAATTGTAAATTTTAACTTTAGTATCCACCATTACTCAATATCCCGCCACTCGCGAGCATCCACAAATCTCGACAAATGCCCCACATTTGTTGTAGCAATAACAACCGCTTCTCCACCTTCAACAATCAGCAAAGCTTGAGCTGCTAAAATCACATCTCCATCAAGTTCTTTGGGATCTGCTGTCGGCATTCCTGTCTGACGCGATGTTGCCCACAACTCGGCCGCTTTGAGTATCGTTGGTGTCGTTATTGGCAAGTATTCAAGCCTCTCTTTCCAGTCATCAAGCCGTCTAACTCCTGCCAGTTTATTTGCACGCAGCAACTCTCGCCTCACCTCATAGTCGGCTATCTCAGGTAAAATCACCCTGTAACCTTTGAGCAACAAAGAGCGCATCCACATCCGACATTCCACTGTCACAGCCGACCCTTTGGGATTTGTTAATGTTCCTAAAGGGCCAGCATCTAATAATACAATCATTGTTTTTGAAATAAAAGTCGCTGGGATGACAGGCGGTCTTCATCTAATACTTTTTGCAAGTATTCAAATGTCTCTGTCTGCTCCTCAGCATCTCCTTCTTCTGCCCATTTATCTAACCACTCAATTGCAGCTAGATTTATCTCCATTTGTTCTTCTTTGGTTCGGGAAGGAAGCACAGGTGAGGGATTTTTATTGACTAAATTTAGCCAATAACTTAACCGCAAATCGACCACTTCCGTAATTATCGCTTTCAGTTCTTCAACGGTTAAGTCCGATACTCGTTTGGTTGGGAGAATTATCGCTTGCAGTTCTTCAACTGTCAAGTCTGCTACTCGTTTGGTTTCCATTTGGCAGCCTCATTATTTCAATCTAATTTTAAATATCTGAGATTGGAGAACCGATCGCAATTCTCTCATCTCAAATTTCATCAAATTTTATCCAAACAACCGCTGCTGCCCGTTTGCCGCGTCTTTCCCGGCATAAATCTCGCGCGTTCCCTTGGGAATGTAAATCCAATCGAATTCTTGCAAGCGGTTTGTCAAATTGGAAATGCTCACTCCCAATTCATCTCTCATTTTGTATAAATGCGACCACTTGGTTAAATCGCGTCCCTGTCTTTTTTCCTCCAAAATACACCGAGGCATCAACAAACAGCTTGCAAAATATTGCGCTTGCCATTCGATCGACAAAACCTTATTATCAGCACTCGCACCCCGACAAACAAACGGTTCCTCGACATCCTGGGCGGTTTTGCCTTGATTGCCCAAGTTTAGTTCCAACTGTTCGACAGTGCCGTCTGCTTCGTCTTGATTGACGTGTAGCACCCAGTGGCCGATTTCGTGGGCGATCGTCGATTCGATGAAACCCGGCGGTTTTTCGAGAATCTGTTCGTTGATTTCGATTAACCGCTGCTGCGGCAAAATCCTCGCCGCGATCGCACCTTCTTCATCCGGCTCAATGCACTCCCAAACTACGCCTAAATCCAGAAAATCAGCAACCGTTGTCGCATCAAAAGGCCATCTCGGAGCAAAATTTTGCGTTTTCTGCATCTGCATCAAGATGTCATTTGCCAAACGCTCGATCGATTCTTTGGGATAGAAGCAATACGGCTTAAAAATACTCACTATGAGGGGCCTCTCTTACGCTTCAAAAGACTGTTTGAGCCAATCTGGATTTTCTTGCATCCGGCGGAAAAGAGCCTGCATTTCCTTCGGATTCTGCTTCAGCAGCGCTTCGTACTGCTGCGGCAGCCTCCCCGCCAGGAAAATCAATTCCTCTTCGTTTATGTCTAGATTCCGCGCTAATGCTCGGATTACCTCCTCTTTTGGCGCATAATCCGCTCGATCGTTCTCCAACTTCGACAAATAAGTAAAGTCCACACTTAGCATAGCTGCTAGCTCACGTTGTGAGTAAGCTTTGTCCTTGCGAGCTTGACGGATCAGTCTTCCAAATGTTTGTTCCACGGTTTTTTGCCTCCTGACAAGCATTCTAGCCTGTTTTGATGAAAAGTTCAACAAAATACTTGACGGGAAAATCAACCCGCGCTACCATGAAGTTAGTTGACGGTTTAATCAACTATATAACCCTGACTGGTAGGGTTAAGGGTGCAAATTAGCCTAGCTCACACGCTACATATAGCGTCGTCAACTTCAGAGGAGTGAGAAGCGCTGGGCGTCAAAACGCTTGTACGCAGCAAATAAGGAGGAGCAGATCGCAAATGCTGAGAACCTGGACAGACACGCATTACAAGCTCGAAGACGATGACTGGCTATACATCGCCACCCACGAAGAACAAAGCTCAGCCTCACTGGTTTGTCCCGGCTACGCGCGGGATGGCGAAGGCTTCAGCATCCACTTCACCCCAGCGCACCTAGAAACATTAGAGCATTTGCTCGCCGCGCTGCGGATTATCAAAGCTCAACAAGAGGCGATGCTTGAGTATACCTATCCCGAACCAAAAGCGACAACACATCTCATTAGGTAATCGAAGTTCGGCCACGAGCAATGTACGAGATTTAACGGATTACCAATTACCAATTCCCCGTAAAGCAATAAATAACTAAGGAAAAACGAACAATGACTACTAAAACACAAGAAAGACCTACATTTTCAGTATTTGGTGCCAAACCGAGCAATGCTTTGCTAGTACCAGAAATCCCGATTGCAGTGCGTAACAATTGCCAAAGTGGCCAGTGGGCGATCGGCGATACAGACTACGGTTCCAAGTGTTCCATGACAATCCTCAAATTCTCCAAATTCTTCGGTTCCCTCGGTCAAACTTCCCACACATTGTGGGGTCAACTGTGGTTTGTCGCAGAAAGTGGCGAATTGCCGCAAGGAGTTGTCATGGTGACATACATCAAAAACCGCAGCTTGAACGATTTTAACCGTTTGGTAGCATCAGTTCAATCTCGCGGCGTAGAACCTGCAACCGGGATTTTTATTCCCGAATTCGTCAAGCATTCCGGTCAGAAACCAGACGACAGCGGAGTAGTAAAACCGATCAATTACTACAGCTTGAAATGGTCTTGGAACGAGCGGAAAGATTGGGCGGTTATCGACCAAGCCGCAGCAGTTTTGTCAGATTCTAGCAATCAATCGCGGATGATTGACTTAGAAGGAACAAAAGCTATGGTGTGTTTAGATAACCTGCCGGCGCAGCAAGTTGCCTGCTTGATGGCTGCTCACGCTAGCGGTGAAAGCGATGCTATGGCTTTGAATTCCAACGGCAGTATGTCGCTACCGCCAGCCGAAGAGCAATTAACTGCTGACTTGTTCTAATTTTGTTGTAAAGGCGCGATTAAATCGCGCCTTTACCATAACTGTTACAACAGAGTGAAATGAAGAAATTAACCAAGCTGAAAACCAAACCAAACCTGCAAGAAAGCCGTTTGAAAGAGAATATTGAGATCCTAGACCAAATTCGGGCAGACGCAGTTAACGACATCGAAAGTCTCACCGAAGACTTCCAACACATGACTTTAGTTGCCGAATCTGTCCAGCGGAATTACCGAGCTTTGTTAGCGGAAAATCAATTGCTAAAAGGCACACTTTTAAGTATAATTGATGAGTGCGGCTGCGGGCCAGGAAATCGGTGCGATCGCTGCTGGAAAATTCTCAAAACTCTAGGTATTGCCAATCCAGAAGAAAAACCCGACGCAGCCACAAAGTACCGTTCCATTCTCAGCCAACTCCGCAACTTAGAATAACTGAAAACGTTTCAGTCACAAGTGTCAAAAAGTTATAATCAGGAGGAGCAAAAATTATGACAATAGCAACTGTCAAGGATAGCAAAGCCCAAATTCTGCAAAACTTTCAGCAGATTTTAGCAGACAAAAAAAAGATCGAATCTAAAGTAGAAACCAAAGAACAGTCAGCCGAAAAAGCCAAAAACAAACAAGTCCTAGAACTCGCCTCCACCTATACAATTGACAGCATCGTCAAAGGCTTGGCAGACTTGCAATTAGATTTCGGCAGCATCACCAGCGGACTTTCTGAAAAACTGAAGGCGGAATCTTCAAAATTAGACGAATTAAAACGCGCGATCGAAATTGAAGCGGCACAATTGCAAGAGTTGCAGCAAATCAGAGTTGTAGCAGACGCCCTCCACATTTTAACTCAAGAACACCGAGAAAAATTGACCCTGCTCGAACAAAACAGCGCCAACCAGCGCGAAATAATCGAAAAAGACACCACCCAAAAACGCAAGGTTTGGGAAAAAGAACAGCAAGAATTTGATGCAGCAGTTCAAGAAAAGGCTGCACTCATAACTAAAGAACGTCAGGAAGAAACCGCCGATTACCAATACGAATTACAGCGCAGCCGCCAAATCGAAACCGACGAATACGAAGAAAAGAAGCGCAAACTAGAACGAGATTTGCAGCAATCTACTCGCGAAAAAGAGAAAAATTGGACACAGCGCGAAAAAGTCCTCAGCGACAATCAAGCGGAGTTTGAAGAGAATCAAAGAAAAGCCGCCGGATTTGAAGAAGAACTCAAAGAGGCTTATGTCAAAGCCAAAGAAGAAGCAATCCAAGAAGTTTCCCGCGAAGCTAAAGTTAAGGCAGATTTAGTGGAGAAAGAATGGGAAGGAAGCAAGCTGGGATATGAATTGAAAGTCCAATCTCTACAGCAGACTATTGAGCGACAAACCGAACAAATAGCCGAAATTTCCGCGCAACTGCAAGCCACAATGAAGCAAGCGCAAGATTTGGCAATGAAAGCTTTTGCCAGCAAAGCTTAAAACCCAGTAAGGTGTGCAATCCGCACCTTACGGAAAAATGACAGAAATTTTCCCAAGTATTAAGGAATGAAAAGTCATGAACAAAAAAGTTAGCGACAAAAGCACCAAGGCTGAAATTTTAGAAGCCTACAAGGAAGCAGCGCAAGAAAAAGCGCAGTTAGAATCGCAAATCCAACAGCTAAACGCTTCCCAAAAGCAAACACCAGCCCCAGAAAAACCTATTGTGGAGGCCCAAAAACCAATGGCTTTAACTCAAAATCCACAAAAAATGCAGTCTACAATCGACAATTTGATTTTGCTGCAATTTGGCTTTGGTGGCGCTGTCAGTGAGTTGTCGGAGAAATTAACTTCGGAAGCTGCTAAACTCGAAGAATTGCGCCGCACTGTGGGCGATGAAATTCAACAACTGCAAGAGTTACACAGTTTAGAAGATGTTGCAGAAGATACGCTGGACAATTTAATTCAACAGTACGAAGAAAGCGCCAAAACTTTTGCTGGCGAACTTAGCGAACAGCGCGAAACGGTTGAACAGGAATTGTTGGAACGCCGGCAAGCTTGGGAAAAAGAGCAGGAACTCCAAAAGTTGGCCGTTAAAGAACGTAATGAGAATCACCAAAAAGCTCGCGATCGAGATGAAGAGTTGTATGATTATGATTTGAATCTTCAGCGAAATCTGGACATCGAAGAATACGAACAGCGCCAGAAAACGCTGTATCAAGAAATCGAAGAGTTTCAGCAAGAACAGGAGAAACAGTGGGCGGAACGCGAAAAATCTATTTCGGAACGAGAAAAGCTGTATGCTGAGCTAAAAGCGAAGGTAGAAGCTTTCCCGAAAGAACTGGAAGCTAATATCAAGAACGGGAAAGATAACGGTCGCAATATTGGCAATTATCAAGCTAAAGTTAAGGCTGATTTGTCTGCTAAAGATATCGAAGGGCAGAAGCAAAATTATGAACTGCAAATTCAAGGGATGTTGCAGACCATTCAAAATCAAGATGCGCGCCTTGCTAGCTTGTCGAAACAACTGGATTCTGCTTTGAAACAGGTTCAAGATTTGGCGGTGAAGGCGATTGAGGGAGCATCGAATTTGAGTTCTTTGCAAGCAGTCAGGGAAATTGCGATCGAACAAGCGAAGACTCAACAGAAAAATAAGTAGATCGGACTCGGCGGTTGAAAGAGACTGTGGGCGAATTTAAAAATGGTTTTACCCTTCACCCGTAAAAATAGTGGCTCTGGACTGAAAATTTAATTAACCATATAGCTATTAAGTAGTCAGAGCGAAACCCAATGCTGTATTCCAGATGTGAGGGGTAACACGCTTGGCGAATTCGCCCACAGTCTCTTTCAATCGCCGAATCCCTCGCCCGCCGTTAATCAAGGTTAATATAGGATTTGAGGGCGATCGATACTACAATGCCATTAAACGCCGCATCGCTTCTGTCTGAAATGCTACACGAGGTGGAAATAATGACAGATCCGTGGCAAGATTAAGGGAATGTTAAGTTATGCGACGCTTTCGCAAACAAGATTTCCCGCTGAAACTGTCCCCCTAACCCACCTTCCCCATTAGGAACCCACCCATCTATGATTCCCAACCATTCCTTCGCGGCTGACGAGCATTCTAGCAAACCCGACAAGCCCGAGGAAGCTTGTGGCGTTTTCGGTATCTACGCACCGGGTGAAGATGTCGCCAAGTTGACCTACTTCGGTTTGTATGCCTTGCAGCACCGGGGTCAGGAATCAGCAGGAATTGCTACCTTTGACGGTGAAAAAGTCCACCTGCACAAAGATATGGGACTGGTTTCCCAAGTCTTCAACGAATCGAGTTTAGGTCACTTGCCCGGTAACTTAGCTGTAGGGCACACTCGCTACTCTACTACCGGCTCGTCGCGCGTGGTCAACGCTCAGCCTGTGGTTGTCGAAACTCGTTTGGGAAGTCTTGCCCTAGCACACAACGGTAATCTTGTCAATACCAAAGAATTGCGGGAAGAATTGTTGTCTCGGAAGTGCGAATTTGTCAGCACGACGGATTCAGAGGCGATCGCAGTGGCGATCGGTTCCGAGGTAGACAAAGGTAAAGACTGGCTGGAAGCAGCGATCAGCGCCTTTGCTATGTGCCAAGGAGCCTTTAGTTTGACCATCGCCACCCCCAAAGGCGTGATGGGAGTCCGCGACCCCCACGGTGTCCGCCCGTTGGTAATTGGCATCCTTCCCACAACTCCGGTACGGTACGTTTTAGCATCGGAAACTTGTGGCTTGGATATTATCGGTGCTGAATTTTTGCGGGACGTAGAACCGGGAGAATTAGTTTGGATTACAGAGGAAGGTATGGCTTCCTTCCACTGGAGTCAGCAACAAAAGCGCAAACTTTGCATCTTTGAAATGATCTATTTTGCTCGACCGGACAGCCAGATGGAAGGTGAAAGTTTGTACAGCTACCGCCTGCGGATCGGGCGTTTGTTAGCAGCAGAATCTCCGGCTGATGCGGATATAGTCATCGGCGTTCCCGATTCTGGAATCCCGGCGGCGATCGGCTTTTCTCAAGCTTCCGGCATTCCTTACGCCGAAGGATTGATTAAAAACCGTTACGTCGGGCGCACTTTTATTCAACCGACTCAGACAATGCGGGAGTCAGGAATCCGCATGAAACTCAACCCTCTTAAAGATGTGTTGGAAGGAAAGCGGGTAATCATTATCGATGATTCGATCGTGCGCGGCACAACCAGCCGCAAAATCGTCAAAGCATTGCGGGATGCGGGTGCAACCGCCGTTCACATGAGAATTTCCTCACCGCCAGTGACTCATCCTTGTTTCTACGGGATAGACACCGACAATCAAGATCAGTTGATTGCTGCTACTAAATCAGTTGCAGAAATCGGTGCCCAAATTGGGGTTGATTCTTTGGCTTTCTTGAGTTGGGATGGAATGCTGAGGGCGACTAACGAAGACCCGATGAGTTTTTGTTCGGCGTGTTTCACCGGTGATTATCCGATCGACGTTCCAGAAGTGGTAAAACGGTCTAAGCTCATATTAGAAAAAGCTGGAACCTAAAAAATCAAAAAGTGGGAAAGCGATCGCCCGTAACTTTCGGCAATTTATGGATTTTCCAGTTTTTCTGGTAAGTCATTGCCAGAATGTGTGTAGAAATGTTACATTAACTTAGTTTTAGCAATTCTTGCAGAATTTGTGAACTGTAGTGAACAGTCGGTTGGGTAGAAGTTGCGTGAAACCCAAAACTATGATTGGAGATTGGAGATTGGAGATTGGAGATTTGTCCTTAAATCTAAAATCGCCAATCTAAAATCGATGGGCTTTTCCCTACACACTCGTTCACAATTTTTGCTCGAAACGCTGTATGCTACCTGCAGCCTGGAGGTAGTTCCTCCAGATGTCCACTCTCAGATTGAAGTCGCATTTCGCACCTACAACGGGCACATGAGATTTTTTCAGATAACAGGGTCGATCGCACTAATTTTTCCCATACAACTATTCCACAAGCCAACTTGCTTGAGAATCGCGGACGGGCTATTCATGCGAACTAAAGAACTTTAGAAACCCTTGCAGATTAAAAATATGGCTCCTTGCAGGTTGAATGTTACCTCACCTGCACAGGGATACAAGCCCCCGACTCATGTCGGGTAGAGCCAAAAAATTTAGATCTTAGTTAAGTTCCCCAATTAATCTGTGGAGTGAATCTAAAATCTAAAATCTAAAATCTAAAATCGATTGACTGTTAAAAGAAGGCGGAATGCGGTTTCTCAAGTCAGCTTAAATCAGAAACTTCGTGCAATCAAATACTGTTCTCAATCCAGCGAGCAATCAAGGCTCATCCTCTCGTACAACAGAGTTACCTTTTACTCTTCAAGATATCAAGGCAGCCATTCCAGCCCACTGTTTTGAGCCCTCGGCATGGAAATCTCTGGCTTATTTCTTTTTAGATATTGGCATCATCGCAGGTTTGTATGCGATCGCCTACACCGTCGATTCCTGGCTCTTTTACCCAATCTTTTGGTTGATGCAAGGAACCATGTTTTGGGCATTGTTTGTAGTGGGCCACGACTGCGGACACGGTTCATTTTCTAAGAGCAAATGGCTCAACAACCTGATCGGACACCTTTCGCACGCTCCAATTCTCGTGCCCTTCCACGGTTGGCGGATTAGTCACAGAACCCACCACGCAAATACAGGCAGCTTAGATAACGATGAAAGCTGGTATCCGGTATCGGAGAGCAAATACAATCAAATGCCTTGGTACGAAAAGCTGGGACGCTTTTATTTGATGTTATTTGCCTACCCAATTTATTTATTTCGCCGATCGCCCGATCGAACTGGTTCTCACTTCATGCCCGGTAGCCCGCTTTTCCGTCCGTCGGAAAAATGGGATGTGTTGACGAGTTCCGCATCCTTGGTACTGATGGTAGGCTTTTTAGGCGCGCTAACTTATCAGTTTGGTTGGCTGTTTTTACTTAAGTTCTACTTGGTTCCCTATGTAGTGTTCGTGATCTGGCTGGATTTGGTAACATTCCTCCACCACACAGAAACTGATATTCCTTGGTATCGCGGTAATGATTGGTATTTCTTGAAAGGTGCATTGTCTACGATCGATCGCGACTACGGAATCATCAATTCCATCCATCACGATATCGGCACCCACGTAGCCCACCACATTTTCTCGACAATGCCGCATTATCACTTGAAGGAAGCAACAGAAGCAATTAAACCAGTGTTGGGCGATTATTATCGCAAGTCAACCGAGCCAATTTGGAAGAGTTTTATTCGCTCTTACTGGGATTGTCATTTTGTCTCGGACACAGGTTCTGGAGTTTACTACGAATCACCTAACAGTCGGAGATCGGCTGAAGTTAAGTAGTTTAAATAAACAATAGAATGCGTAAAAACTCGGCTTTTTAAAGAAACCGAGTTTTTCATTTTTGGGCGTGTTTGATAAAATGATCCACATTTAACCTGCATATTTTGAGCAGGCTTTCTGACCACCTCACAAGAACTTTAAGAACTTCAAAATGCCAACTAAATATTTTTTAGCTGATGCTGGAGACTGACATAAACACAATAGATTTGCATTGCTTTTCCAAGATCTCAATTCCTTCAATTATCTGCGTTTCTCTGTGTTAATCTGCCTTACATCTGCGGTTTCTCGCCCGAAGACTTATAGTCATTTCAAATAAGTATGAGACTTTTAAAAAATGAGGTAAAATGAAAAAAAATCGTTAACCAGTTAGGGAA